>CAZMIS010000154.1:0-9340 GCA_964566325.1 uncultured Anaerolineales bacterium | reverse complement strand
GCCCATCTTCGTCGAGTACGCCCAGATGCTTGCCATCGCGCCCGAGGGGCTGCCCGACCGGGGCGGGCTGGAGAGCATCATCGACAAGACCAAGGCCCTGCTCGACATCGATGTGTTCCTCAGCAAGGCCGGCAAGATCATGGGCCAGGTGTGCCGGGTGGACCTCGACGGTGGGGGGCGGGGCACGGGGTTCCTCGTGGGCCCGAACACGGTCATCACCAACTATCACGTCATCGAGGCAGTCGCTAAGGCGCAGAAACCCACGGAGGCGCTCTCCTGCCGCTTTGATTTCAAGGTGCACCCCGATGGGACGGCCATCAACGAAGGGGTCGACGTGCCGGTGGCGAAGCTCCTCGCGTGGAGCCCCTATGATCCTGTCGACCTGAAGGACCAGGGAGGCGTGCCCGATCCCGGCAATCTGGATTATGCCTTCCTCGAACTGGCAGGGGAGCCGGGCAACGCACCGTTGGGCGGTGCAAAGGACGGCAATCCCAGGCGTTGGATCGGCTTGCCGGCTGCCTCGCCGGCGTTCAGGAAGGGCGATCCGCTGTTCATCGTCCAACACCCGCAGAAGAAGCCGATGAAGCTGGCGTTGGACACCGACGCGATCATCGGCGTGCAGGGCGAGGGTCGCCGGGTGCGATACTCGACCAACACGGAGAAGGGGTCGTCCGGCTCGCCGTGCTTCGACCAGAACTGGAACCTGGTGGCCCTGCACCACAGCGGCGACGAGGCCTGGGTGCCCACCTGGAACGAGGGCATCCCCATCGACCTGGTCATTGCCCATGCGCATGCGCAGGGCGTGGAACTGGGAAAGACGCCTCTGCCCGACGACGATTGATTGGGCCCGGCCGGTTGGCGCACAATGCGCCTTGCAAAGGTATTGCAAAAAGCGGACTATCTTGACACAAGGCGCCTTTTATCGTATAATAATGGACAATCAGCAGGCAGCCTGAGATTCGGAAGTGCGCCATTGGCGTCCGCGGTTCGGCGCGGGTCCATCATGTGCCAATGATTCATTCCGGTACGCGCACTGGCTCGACGGGTTGGGATGCCCAGCCCGGCATATTCCATGGTCGTTTGTCGTGGCTGTGCGTGCACTTTGCCGGCCCAGACATCGTCGCCTCCTCACCCGGCCGGCGTTCGTGGTGGTGTTGCTTTCACCGGCCTTAAAGGAGGTGCTCTCGTGAAGCTGTCTCTCTTCCTGAAGATCAAGGCTGTCATCTCGATCGTATCGGGTCTTGCGCTGCTGCTGTTGCCTGCTGCGTTCATGGGATGGTTCGGGGCGACGTTCGACGCCTCTGGTGTCATCATGGCGCGGCTTGTCGGGGCCCTGTTGACGGGCATTGCCGTCCTGTGCTGGCTGGCCAGCGGTGCAACTGTCAGTGAGGGACGGCAGGCTGCAGTCACAGGCCTGTTTGTCGCCGATACATTGGGCTTCGTGGTCGTGCTGATCGGCCAACTGGGCGGCATGATGTCCGGCCTGGGCTGGATCCTCGTTCTCATCTGGCTCCTGTTGGCCCTGGGTCTCGGCTACTATCGGTTCATGGCAAAGAGTTAGGTACACCTCGCTATGGCCTGCCGGACGTCGCGGCGTCCGGCAGGCCGCGTCCAATGGAGGATGCCCACCATGACGGTTCCACAGATGATCGTGCGCATGCTCGTTCTCGTCCTTTTGCTGCTGGCCGTGTTGTTCATCTCGGCCGGCACGGTCGACTGGCCGATGGCCTGGGTCTACGTGGCCATCACGGTGATTCTTACCGCCGGCAGCCGGCTCCTGCTCGCGCGCCACAGCCCGGATCTGGTGGCAGAGCGCGCTGCGTCCGTAGGGAAGGCAGATGCCAAGCCGTGGGACCGGCTGTTGATGCCGATCGTGGCCATTTACGGCCCGCTGCTGACACTGGTCGTGGCCGGGTTGGATCGACGCTTCGGCTGGACGTCCGCCATGCCGCTGTGGGTCGCCATCGCGGGTGCGATCCTGTTGATCCTGGCGAATCTGCTCGGCGCATGGGCCATGTTGGCCAACCGGTTCTTCTCGGGCGTCGTGCGCATCCAGAACGAACGCGGCCATAGCGTGGTCTCAGATGGCCCATATCGGTGGGTGCGGCATCCGGGTTACGCCGGCGGGTTCATCGGCGACCTGGCCCTGCCATTGCTGCTTGGCTCGGCCTGGGCGTTCATCCCCGCCGCGCTGACGGCCGGCGCAGTGGTCCTTCGCACTGCGCTGGAGGATCGCACGCTCCAGGCAGAGCTGCCGGGTTACCGGGAGTATGCGCAGCGGACGCGCTTCCGGCTGTTGCCCGGAGTGTGGTAAAGGAAATACTCGCATGGAAGATCTTGCAGTCCGAATCGTCAGGCTCGAGCCGATGCGCGTGGCCAGCTTTCATGGGTTCGGGACGGAGCCGGAGCATGCGGCCATACAGATGCTGGCCGCATGGGCCGGGCCGCGTGGCTACCTCCAGGATCGCAGGCAGCACCGCATCTACGGTTTCAACAACCCGAATCCCTCGCACGACAGCCCCAACTACGGCTACGAGCTGTGGATGGTCGTCGGCCCGGAGGTCGAGTCGACGGACGAAGTGCCCGTCCGGGAGTTCGCGGGTGGGTTGTACGCCGTTGCTCGGTGCCAGGGCGGCGCGAGCATCACTTCCACCTGGCAGGGGCTGGTCGGGTGGCTGGCGGCCGGCCCGTACGGCCAGGCCGGCCATCAATGGCTGGAAGAGCACCTCAACGACGCGTTCCCCGCGCCGGATACGGAGTTGATCCTCGATCTGTACGCGCCGATTGCGGAGCAACGCTGACCTCCCAGGGAAGACCGGAGTTGCCTGGCGCTTGGTGGCTTGCATGGCCGCGGCTTGCCGGTTTGCGGCGGTTGGTATTAGACTCCCTGTCAGTTGGAGGACGCACCCGCAATGAGACGACGAGCCCTGCTGAGCGTACACGACAAGGCCGGCCTGGTTGAGTTTGCCACCGGCCTGGCCGCGCTGGATTTCGAACTGGTTGCCTCTGGCGGCACCGCCCGCGCGCTGCAGGCGGCCGGGTTGGCCGTCACGCCGGTGGAGCAAGTCACCGGCTTTCCCGAGATCCTGGGCGGCCGCGTGAAGACGTTGCACCCGGCCATCCACGGCGGCATCCTGGCCCGCCGCACGGACGAGCACCTGGCGGAGCTCGCCGCACACGGCATCGCGGCCGTCGACCTGGTGATCTGCAACCTGTATCCCTTCGCGGCGACCGTGGCGCGGCCCGGCGTGACGGCGCAGGAGGCGGTCGAGGAGATCGACATCGGCGGGGTGACCCTGCTGCGGGCCGCGGCCAAGAACTTCGAATCGGTCGCGGTCGTGTGTGATCCCGCGGATTACAGTGAGGTGCTGGCCGCGCTGCAGGCCCATGCGCTGACCATCGAGCAGCGCCGCGGCCTGGCCCTGAAGGCCTTCCGGCACACCGCTGCCTACGACGCGACCATCGCGACTTGGCTGGAGCAACGGGCTGAGCCGTCTGCGGGTAGCCGTCCGGCGGCGCTGCCCGTTACGTTGATCCTGGCGGCCCAGCGCGTGCAGTCGCTACGCTACGGCGAGAACCCGCACCAGCAGGCCGCGCTCTATCGCTGGGTCGGGGGGCAGCCGGTCTTGGAGCAGCTGCAGGGCAAGGAGCTGAGCTACAACAACCTCGTCGACCTTGAGGCGGCCTGGGCCATGCCGCAGGAATTCGCCGAGCCCGCGGTCGCCATCATCAAACACACGAACCCAAGCGGCCTGGCCGCTGCAGGCAGCCTGGTCGATGCCTATCGCCTGG
Organism: uncultured Anaerolineales bacterium; assembly: GCA_964566325.1. GTDB lineage: Bacteria > Chloroflexota > Anaerolineae > CG2-30-64-16 > CG2-30-64-16 > JALOOB01. The sequence goes on along the minus strand of CAZMIS010000154.1, from coordinate 5,548 downwards.
CCTTCGCATGTGACCCGGTTTCGGCCTACGGCTCGATCATCGCGGTCAACCGCGAGGTCGACCTGGCGCTGGTGCAGGAGATCGGCAGCCTGTTCGTCGAAGTACTGGCTGCACCCGGCTTCACGGCGGACGCGCTCGGCTGGCTGGCCGCGCACAAGCAGAACTGCCGCGTCATGCGCGCGGCCGGGGCTGCTCCTGCCGGCCCGATCCTGCGTTCCGTGGGGGGCGGGCTGCTTGCGCAGACGCCCGACGATCGCGGGGTCGACGAGAGCACGTGGAAGGTCGTGACGGAGCGGCAGCCCACCGGGGCGGAACGCCGCAGCCTGGCGTTCGCCTGGCTGGCGGCCAAGCACGTCAAGTCAAACGCCATCGTGTTTGCGCAGGGCACGGCCACCGTTGGCGTGGGGGCCGGGCAGATGAACCGGGTCGACTCCGTCTATCTCGCCGCGCGGCGCGCGGGCGAACGGGCGCAGGGTGCGGTGATGGGCTCCGACGCCTTCATCCCGTTCCCCGACAGCATCGAGGCTGCGGCTGCCGCGGGCGTCACCGCGTGCATTCAGCCCGGCGGATCGCTGCGCGACGAGGCGGCCATCGCCGCGGCGGACCGGCTGGGGATGGCGATGGTGTTCACCGGCGAACGGCACTTCCGCCATTAGCCGGGGGGTTTTCGGCATTTGACACGCCCTTCGGCGTGTGCTACACTCCGGCCCGTTCGAGGAATGAGGATCCGATGAAACTTGCGAGCTCGCAACTGCATCATCATCACAGGGGCAGGCGCACGGCGTAGCCGGCGTCTTGGTTTCGCCTGCCCCAGGACTGGTTGAGCTTCAACCAGTCCTTTTTAGTTAATCGGCTTGGATCGTAACAATGTCCGATAGATCACCAACTGTTCCACCCGCCGGTGAGGCGCGCACGCCCGGTGCGGACGTGGCGCTTCGTCTTGACCGGCCCCTCCCCGAAGGGGTGCGCGATCTGCTCTTTGCGGACGCGGCCGCCTTCCGCCGGATGGAGGCTGCGCTGCAGGCGACCTGGGCCGCCTGGGGCTACCGCGAGATCCGCCTGCCCACGTTCGAATACGCCGATACCCTCGCGACCGACGTGGGTGCGGAGGTCGACGCGGAGCTGTATCGCTTCTTCGACCGGCACGGCCGCACCCTGGCCCTTCGTCCCGACATGACGATTCCGACGGCCCGCGTGGTCGGCACCCGGCTGTACGACCAGCCGATGCCGCTCCGCCTGGCCTACACGGGCAGCGTATTTCGCTACGAGGCGCCGCGCGCGGGCCGCCAGCATGAGTTCAGCCAGGCCGGCATCGAGTTGATCGGCGCGCCGGGCACCGTGGCCGACGCGGAGGTGGTCGCACTGGCCGCGGCTGCACTGCAGGCCGCGGGCCTGCCCGAGTTCCGCATCACGCTCGGCCACGTCGGCTTCTTCCGCGGGCTGCTGGCCGGGCTGGCCCTGTCGGAGCGGCTGACCGCACGGCTGCAGTCGGCCGTGGCGCGCAAATCGGAGGTCGAGCTGTCCCTGCTCCTGGCGGAGATGCCAGGGCTGCCTCCCGTCGCGCGGCAGGCCGTGCTGACCCTGCCCCGCCTGAGCGGCGGCGCCGGCGTCCTGGCGGCCGCGGAGGCCGTCTGTCTCAACGCCCCCATGATGCACGCGCTGGCGGACCTCCGGTCGTTGGCCGAGTTGCTCGATGGGTACGGCGTGTCCCCCTTCGTGACCTACGACCTGGCCGAGGTGCGCGACCTGGGCTACTACACCGGCATCACCTTCGAGGGGTTCGCGCCGGGGCTGGGCTTCGGGCTGATCTCCGGCGGCCGGTACGACACGCTGATCGGCCACTTCGGGCCGGCCTCTCCCGCAGTGGGCTGGGCGCTGACGCTCGACCGGCTATTGCTGGCACGCGAATCGCAAGGCATGATCGAGCGGGAACCGCAGCCCGATGTCCTGCTGGGCGGGCTCGCCGGTGCGCCCCTGGCCGCGGCCATGGGCTGGGCCGCCGCTGCCCGCGAGCATGGCCTCAAGGTCGAGGTGGACCCGCTGGGCCTCGATGCCGAGGCGCTGTGGCAGGCGGCGGCGGCACGCGGCATCGCGCGTGCGGCCTACGCCGCATCCGATGGGAGCCTCAAGGTGCGCGACGCCCAGGCCACCGATTGGCGCGTGATCCCCGATGGGAGTTGGGAGGAGGTGGCGTCGTGGCGGAGCCTTTGACCGTTGCGCTGCCCAAAGGGCGGCTGGCCGACGATGCGCTCGCGCTCCTGGCGCGGGCCGGCTACGCGATGCCCGCGAACGGCGAGAACGGCCGCAAGCTGGTGCTCGATGGCGCCGATGGCCTGCTGCGGTTCATCATGGTCAAGCCCGCGGACGTGCCGGTCTTCGTCGAGTACGGCGCGGCCGACGTCGGCATCGCGGGCCTGGATGTGCTGCGCGAGGCCGGGCGCGACGTCTACGAGCCGCTCCGCTTGCCCTTCGGCTACTGCCGCCTGGTCGTTGCGGGTCGTTCGGACCGGCCCGACCTGCCACTGCGGCTCGAGCGCAGTCCCCGCATCGCGACCAAGTTTCCCCGGCTGACAGAGGCTTTCTTCCGCAAGCGGGGCATCGCCGCGGAACTGATCATCATGTCCGGCTCGGTCGAGCTGGCGCCGCTCGTCGGCTTGGCCGACCTGATCGTCGACCTGGTGCAGACCGGCGCCACGCTGCGCGAGAACGGTCTCGTCGAGTTGCGCACGATCATGGAGAGCCAGGCCGTTCTGATCGCCAACCGGGCCAGTTACCGGCTGGCCGCAGCGAAGGTCAGGACGTTGATCGACGCGCTGGCCAGCGCGGCGCAGGGCGCGACGGAATAGGGGGCGAATATGACAGTGGTGAGTATCTATGCGGCCGCGGAGGCGCGGCAGACGATCCTGCGTCGCGCGGCGTGGGAAGATCAGGAGATGCCGGAGCGGGTCCTGGACGGGATCGAGCGCATCTTCGGCGAGCGACTGAGCCCGGCCGAGGCCGTCGCGCGCATCCTGCGCGACGTGCGCATGCGCGGGGATGCGGCGCTGGCCGAATGGTCCGCGCGTATCGACGGCGCGGCCGCGACGCCCGAGATCCCGCCCCATGCCTGGACCGCGGCCTACGATCGCCTGCCCGCCGCGCAGCGGGAGGCGCTGGATCTGGCCGCGGAGCGCATCGCCGCGTTCCACCGCAAGCAGCCGATGGACTCGTGGATCGACTCGGGGCCCGACGGCACGCTGGGCCAGCTCATCCGGCCGCTCGATCGCGCAGGGGTCTACGTGCCCGGCGGCACGGCCCCGCTGCCGTCCTCGCTGCTGATGGCCGCCATTCCGGCGCGCGTCGCGGGCGTGGGCCAGGTGATCGTGTGCACGCCGCCCCGGCAGGGCGGGGTGGCGGACCTGATCCTGGCCGCGGCGCACGTGGCCGGGGTGGATCGCCTGTTCGCGGTGGGCGGTGCGCAGGCCATCGCGGCCATGGCCTACGGCACGGAGTCGGTGCCCGCGGTGGACAAGATCGTGGGCGCGGGCGGCCTCTTCATCACGCTGGCCAAGCGCCAGGTGATCGGCAGCGTCGGGATCGATGGCTTCTACGGCCCGACGGAGACGCTGGTCATCGCGGACGAGAGCGCGAACCCGGCCTGGGCCGCAGCGGACCTGCTGGCGCAGGCCGAGCACGACGTGTTGGCCTCCCCCATCCTGCTGACGCCCTTCGCCGCGCTGGCTGAGCAGGTCGCGGCCGAGTTGGCCGTCCAACTCCCCACCTTGAGCCGTGCGGACATCGCGGCAACGTCGCTGCGCACGCGCGGGGGCATCGTCGTGACGGATGGCCTGGGGGAGGCGGTCGAACTCGCCAACGCGTACGCCGCGGAGCACCTGTGCCTGCTCGTCAGGGACCCATGGGCGTTGGTGGGCCGCATCCGCAACGCGGGCGGCATCTTCGTCGGGGAGCACTCGTTCGAGGTGCTGGGGGACTACGTCGCAGGGCCCAGCCACGTCATGCCGACCGAGGGCAGCGCGCGCTACAGCAGCCCGCTCAGCGTGGCGGACTTCGTCAAGCGCATCAGCCTGATCGCGTTCGGCGCGGACGCGGGCGCGCGGCTGGCCCGCTCCGCCGCGGTCCTGGCGCACGGCGAGGGGCTGACCGCGCACGCGGCCGCGGCCGAGATGCGGTGCAACGATTGAAGATTGAAGATGGAAGATTGAAGATGGCGAAGTTTGACCCGGCCGGGTTGCTGCTGCCGCACGTGGCGGCGATGGAGGCGTACACGCCGATCGTGCCGTTCGAGGTGCTGAGCCGGCAGCTGGGCCGTGCACCCGGGCAGATCGTCAAGCTGGACGCGAACGAGAACCCCTACGGCCCGGCCCCGGCCGTGCGGGAGGCGCTGGCCGCCTATCCGTTCCTGCACATCTACCCGGACCCCGAGCAGCGCGAGCTACGCGCGGCGCTGGCGGAATACGCGGGTACGACCGGCGGCCCGCCCGAGGGCGGGCCAATAAGTGCGCCCGGCGGCCCGCCGAAAAGCGTAATGGCGGACCACATCCTGCCGGGCCACGGCGCGGACGAGCTCATCGACCTGCTGTGTCGCCTTACGGTGCGGCCGGGCGACGCCATCATCGACTGCCCGCCCACCTTCGGCATGTACAGCTTCGACGCCGGGCTCGCGGGCGCGGCGGTCGTGCGGGTGCCGCGGCGTGCGGACTTCAGCGTAGATGTTGCGGGCATCGAGGCCGCGTGCCGCGCGGAGCGCCCGCCCAAGCTGCTCTTCCTGACCTCGCCCAACAACCCCGACGGCAGCCTGTTGCCGCCCGGCGTGCTGGCGCAGCTGCTGCAGCTGCCGCTCCTGGTCGTCGTCGACGAGGCCTACATCGAGTTCGCCGGGCTGGAGCATTCCGTCGCGTCGTGGGTGCTCCGGCATGACAACCTGGTCGTGCTGCGCACCTTCAGCAAGTGGGCGGGGATTGCCGGGCTGCGCCTGGGCTACGGCATCTTTCCGGACTGGCTGATGCCGGTGCTCTGGAAGGCCAAGCAGCCGTATAATGTGAGTGTGGCGGCTGCGGTGGCGGGGCTGGCGTCGCTCCGGCATCGGGCCGAGATCCGGCCCACGATCGACGCGCTGGTGCGGGAGCGGGAGCGCCTCGAGATACAGTTGGGCAGGATACCGTTCCTCCAGCCGTACCCGAGCCGGGCCAACTTCATCCTCTGCCGGGTGATCGGCCGGGATGCGGCCGCGCTGAAGGCGCAGCTGGCGGCGGAGGGGATCCTGGTGCGCCACTACGCCAAGGCGGGCCTGGAGAACTGCATCCGGGTGAGTGCGGGCAGGCCTGAGCAGACCGATGCCCTGCTGGCTGCCCTGGCCCGGATCTGAGGGAGGGGAGGCGACATGCGTAACGCAACGATCGACCGCAAGACGGCCGAGACCGAGATTCACCTGAACCTGGCGGTCGATGGCCGGGGGCGCTCGGAGGTGAGCACCGGCGTCGGGTTCCTGGACCACATGCTGGACCTGTTCGCGCACCACGGGCTGTTCGACCTCCGGGTCGAGGCGAAG
>CAZMIS010000153.1:0-9351 GCA_964566325.1 uncultured Anaerolineales bacterium | reverse complement strand
GTCCGATCACCACTTCCTGGATATCTTCGTCCTCGATGATGCGCGGAAGGTCCTCGATGTGGCCCAGCGCGGGCAGGCCGAGCACCCGCTCGGAAGACGCGCCGTTGGAGCCGGAGTCCGCGAACCCCACGACCTGGTAACCGAGGCCGGGCGTCTGCTGCATCTTCTGGAGGATCATGCGGCCCACTTCGCCGGTGCCGACGATCAGCACCCGTTCGGCGCCCACGCCGCGGCTCTGTAACCACCTCTGGATGCGACCGTGGACGACGCGGCCGGTGGTGATGGTCACCATCGACGCCGCCCAGGCCAGCAGGATCATGGACCGCTGGAATTCCAGCTTGTCCCGCAACACGAGCGAGATGAAGGCCACGGTGATCAGCGTCGCGATCGAGACCGCGCCGACCAGCCGATAGATCTCATCCAGCAACACCGCGGCGCGGCGGCGGTGATAGAACTTGTAGATGAAGAAGACCGCGACGGTGCTGAACGACTGGATCGCAGCAGGGACGAGGTAGTCTCTGAAGGGGCCGATCTCATCGCCGCGCATCCAGACGCGGATGAGGTACGCGATGAAGAAGCCGAGCAGCGACATCAGGAGGTCGACCAGGGCCAGGCTGAAGCTGTACAGTGCGCGCGGCCGTCTCATTGCGCGCCTCCACCATACTGACCCCGCAGGCGTCGCGCGGTCAGGTCGGCCCACCCGAAGAAATGGACACCGCCGCGGATCATCCAATCCAGCCAGAAGGGCGTCGCTGCCCTGTAGTGCTTGTCATAGAAGATGTGCATCGCGCGGTAGAACTCGACGCGGGCCCGATAGGAATGCCTGCTGGCGGCCTCCTTGACGTGCAGCACGGTGACCTCGGGGTAGTACCAGACCTCCCATCCGGCGTCGGTGATGCGCTTGGCCCAGTCCAGGTCCTCGCCGTACATGAAGAAAGTCTCGTCGAGCAGGCCCGCCTGCCGGATCGCCTCGCCCCGCACCAGCATGAACGCGCCGACGACCGAATCGACCCTCGCAACCTGGTCCGGGTCCAGGTAGGTGAGGCCGTAGCGGCCGAATCGCTTGCTCTTCGGGAAGAGCTTGTCCAGCCGGAGCATATGCCACAGGGAACTTTCGGGCGTGGGAAAGGACCGCCGGCACGCCTTGTCGAGCGAGCCGTCCAGCCGGACCAGCTTCGGGCCCGCCACCCCGATCCGGGGGTTGCCCTCCACAAACGCGATCATGCGGCGCAGTGCATCCGGGGGCAGCACGGTGTCGGGGTTGAGGAGCAGTGCGTAGCGCGGGAACGCGGCATCGGGCGGGGAACCCGGCGCCCGCTCATCGAATCCGTAACAGCGCAGGCCCTGGTTGTTTGCCGCGGGGTAGCCGGCATTACCGGCATTGGCAATGAGATGCACGTCGGGAAACTCCTGCGCCACCATGGCCGCGCTGCCATCCGATGAGGCGTTGTCCACGACACACACGCTCATCTCAGGCGGACGCCCTTCCGGGCCAAGCGCCAAACCGCCCCACTCGCTGGCAGCCACGGACCGAAGGCAATCGCGCAACAGGTCACGTGTGTTGTAGTTTACGATCACTATCACCAGGTCGGGGCGTGAGGAGACCAATGCATTCATTGCAGCTTCCATTATATCAGATGCAGTCAGTGAGGGTCAATTGCCCTGCTTGCCGGTTCATGATATTATAGGCTTAACTGGGCGAAGCGAGGTAATCCACCATGAACAAGGCCTGGAATACGTTGACCCATCTGTTGCTCGCCTCCATGCTGGCACTGGTGTCTATCCTGGCAGCGTTTCCGGCTGTCCTGGCCGACACGTGCTCTGAGCTTGCGGTCAACGGCGGCTTCGAGACCGCCGGCGGCTGGCAGCTGGGTGTCAGCCCTGTGCCGCCCCAGTACGTCACTTACACCGCGCACGGGGGCACGCATTCGCTTCAACTGGGCATCACGAGTGGCGCGAACGTGGAGAGCTTCTCGTCTGCGCGCCAGCTTGTCTCCATCCCGGCCTCCGCGAGCGCAGTCACGCTCTCCTTCTGGTTCTATGCCATGGCCGAGGCGCCCGCGACGACCGACTACATGGAGCTGGCCCTGCTCAATGCCGACGGGTCGGCCATTCTCGCCAAGCCGTGGTTCTCGCACAACGACAGCCGCCTGTGGAACCAGATCCAGTTCGACCTGAGCGCGTGGCGCGGCCAGACGGTGCAACTCTACTTCAATGTCTACAACGATGGCGTCGGCGGGCGGGCCGCCATGTTCATCGACGATATCTCGCTCTCCACGTGCGGAGCGACTCCGCCGCCACCCGTCACCTGGACGCCAACGTCCACCACGACGGCGCCGACCGTGACGCCCAGCCCCACGCCGGGCTGCGTCGATCTGCTGCGCAACGGCGCGTTCAGCGATGGGCTCGCGAATTGGGACACCACCATCGGCGATCCGTTCGGCGTGATGCTCAGCAACGACCCCTATCGCAGCACGCCCTATGCGCTCAAGCTGGGCTCCCTCGACCTGACGCTGAACGGACTGGCCGCTGCGCGGCAGCTCGTGCCCATTCCGACAGGTGCGGCCTCGGTCACCCTGGAAGCGTGGATCTACACCCAATCGCAGCCCGGCGCCGGCGCGGACTACCAGGAAATTGCCCTGCTCAATTCGTCCGGCGGGCTGCTCTTCGTGCCCTACCGGGGACCATCCAACGACAACGCCTGGGTGCGCCTCGTGTTCAACCTCTCGGCATTTGCCGGCCAGTCCGTGTTCCTGCGCTTTGCGGTGAACAACGACGGCGTGGGCGGGCGCACCGCCATGTACGTTGATGACGTCCGATTGACCGCCTGCAGTTCCGGAACATTGCCCACTGCTGCGCCGATCCCATCGGCAACCCCGATCCCGACCCTCGCGCCGCTGCCCAGCCCGACCCCGTGGTGGACGCCGCCGGCCTGGACCCCCGGTCCGTTGCCCGTCGGGTGCGTCGAGCTGACGCGTAATAGCGGATTCGAGACGGGCATGTCGGGCTGGCAGCCGGGCAAGAACGACCTCATGCCGGCCATCGTGACGAACCCCGTGCTGGACGGCAATTACGCGCTGCAGCTCGGCTCGGTGACCGAGAACATCGACTCCTACACCTCGGTGCGCCAGACCGTCGCCGTGCCGTGGGGATACGCGCGCACCATCGTCAGCTTCTGGACGTACACCGTGGCAGAGACGTTGACGGGACCTGACCGGCAGCAGTTCGTCCTGCTCGGGCCCGGCAACGTCGTGTGGGCGACACCGTGGAAGACCCTGGAGAACGCGCAAACGTGGCAGCAGCACCTGTTCGACCTGGTGGGTGCGAGCGGCCAGACCTTCGATCTGTACTTCGGTACGACGAACGACGGAGCAGAGGGGCGAACCGCGCTCTACCTGGACGAGGTGCGCCTGTGGGGCTGCAGCGGCGACGCATTCCCCGACTACAACCCGTACGTCCATACCGAGGCCGTGCCGCCGCCGGCCCCCGTGATCGCTGAGGAGATCCCGGCGCTTCAGGCGCTCCCGGCACTCGAGGCGCTCCCGGTGCCCCAGGTGTATCCGGTGGAGACACTGGTCGTCACGGAAGTGCGCGACGTCTACAGTGAGCCGGCGCTGCCCTCCGCTGAATGGACCGAAGTCGCGATCTCGAGCGCAGCCCCGACTGTCTCAACGGTGCTGGCGGCCGTCTCGACGCCGGTGCCCATCGCCTCGGCGATCGCAGGCGCGATCGATGCGGTGAGCGACGAAGGCAGGGAGTTGCTAGATCTGCCCGAGCCCGCCAAACAGAGTGCCCTCAAACGGCTGACAGCCTCGTGGCCCGCCAGATGGCCGTGGGTCGTCGGCGGATTGCTCCTGCTCTTCGTCGTATTGCTGATCGCCGCAGCTACCAGACCGCCTTCACATCAATAACGAAAGGAATTCGTTCGTGGATTGGACCCTCTATCGGGACGCAACCGGGTTTGACGCGCTCAAGGACGAGTGGGATGACCTGCTCGCGCGAACCCGCTTCAACACCGTCTTTCTGACCTGGGAATGGCAGTCGACCTGGTGGCAGCACCTGGGCCAGAGCCGTGGCCCTCTGTACATTCTGGCCGCGCGCGACGCGGGCCGGCTCGTGGCGATCCTGCCGCTCTACGTGGCAGACGAAGATGGCCCGGTGCTGCAGGTGGTCGGGTGCATCGAAGTCTCGGATTATCTCGACCTGATCATCGAGGAAGGACGCGAGGAGGAGGTCTACCGCTACTTCCTTTCCTGGCTGAACGGCCCCGATGCGCCGGCGTGGAACAGCGTGGATCTGTGCAACCAGCCGGCCGCTTCGCTCAGCCACACGCTGCTGCCGCAACTGGCCGGTGAGGCCGGACTCACCGCTGAGATGTTCCAGGAGGACGTCAGCCCCGCGATCATCCTGCCCCGTCCGGATGACGACAGCGAGCCGGCGGTGCAGGCCGCCTGGGACGCCTATCTCGGATCGCTCGACAAGAAGGAACGGCACGAAATCCGGCGCAAGATTCGCCGCGTGGAGCGCGAGGCGCCGGACGCCGCGATCCGTTTCGCCGATGGCGCCGCAGGCCTCGATGCCGACGTCGAGCGCTTCGTCATCCTGCACCGCAACAGCCGGTCCGACAAGCACGCGTTCATGTCCGATGAGATGCAGGCCTACTTCCGCGCCATCGCCCGCGTCCTGGCCGGCCGCGGATGGCTGCAGCTCTCGTTCCTGGAGGTCGGCGGCGAGGCCGTCGCCTCCTACTTCTGCTTCGATTACGGCAACGACATCCTGGTCTACAACTCGGGCTACGACCCCACAGGGGTCCCGCAACTCAGCCCGGGCTGGGTGCTGCTCGCGCAGCTGATCGAGCACGCCATCCGCCTCGGCCGGCGCCGCTTCGATTTCCTGCAGGGCAACGAGGACTACAAATACCGCTTCGGCGGCGTCGACGCGCCCGTCTACCGCACCGTCCTCCGGCGGAAGTAAGGTCCGCGCGATGCTGCCGACCGCACACCTGGAGTTCACCTGGGCCGCGCTCAACTGGCTGCAGCGCAAGGCGGGGCTGTTCGACGAGGCCGACTATCGCGGAGTTGCGCTGGCCGGCATGGCGCCCGACCTGCTGGACAAGCCGTTGGCCATGACCGTCTACCGGCACACCGACGCAGCCCTGTTCTGGGGGCACAACCTGTGGCTGCACGGCCTGGCCTGGCTGGGCGGTTGGCTGTGGACCCGAGGCCGGGGCCGCTCATTCCGCCGCGCCGCACCCTACCTGCTGGCGTTTTCGGGCCACCTCGTCGCGGACCGGATGTGGGGCTTCCGTGAGTCGCTCCTGTACCCGTTCGGCGCGGGCTATTGGCATCCCTGGCGCCACGTCGGCGGCCCGGCCGCCATGTTCGACGCGTACCGGGACGTGATCCGCAAGACGCCGCTGCTCATCATCTTCGAGTCAGCCGGCCTCCTCCTGCTCGGCTGGTTCATCCGCGACCGACAGCTGATGCGCCGCGGGCGCCTGGCCCGGTTGCTGCGCACCGGCCGCGTCACAGATGAGGAGCCGTCCTGATGCGCGTGATTGCAGGCAGCGCCAAAGGCCGGCAGCTCGCGGCCGTGCCGGGCGACAGCACCCGCCCGATCACCGACCGCACCAAGGCCGCCTTGTTCAGCATCCTCACGTCGCAGGAGATGGTAGAGGGCCGGCGCTTCCTGGACCTCTTCGGCGGCACCGGTGCGGTGGGCATCGAGGCGCTGAGCCGAGACGCGGCCGAGGCCGTGTTCTGCGAGCGGGACCGTAACGCGCTGCGCACCTTGCAGCGCAACCTGCAGGCCACCGGCCTGGCCGGCCGCGCCCGCGTGATCGCGGGCGACGCGTTCGCCTATCTCAAGGCCGGCGCCACGGGCCAGTTCGACGTCATCTACGTTGCACCGCCCCAGTATCAAGGGCTGTGGCGCCGGGCACTCGAAATGATCGACGCGCGTCCCGACCTCCTCTCAGCCGACGGCCTGGTCATCGTCCAGATCTTTCCGAAGGAATGGCAGGAGGTTGCGTTGGCCCACCTGGCCCAGTTCGATCGTCGCCAGTACGGCAGCACCGCGCTCCACTTCTTCTGCGCGGCTTCTCAGGTGCCCGGCACCTATAGCGCGCGGGATGACGCCGATGACCAGCCCTGACGCCCGTCGCCCCATCACCCGGCGCCAGGCATGGGTGCTCGCGGCCCGGCCGCGCACGCTGCCCGCGTCCGTGGCGCCGGTCGTGGTCGGCGTGGCGCTCGCCATCCGCGCCGGCGCGTTCGATCCGCTGGCCAGCCTGGCCGCGCTGCTGGCCGCGTTGCTGCTTCAGATCGCGTCGAACTTCGCGAACGACCTGGGCGACTTCAAGCGCGGCACGGACACGCCGGAGCGGGTCGGGCCGCTGCGCGTCACGACAGCGGGGCTGATCAGCGAGGGCGAGATCAAGCGCGGCCTGCTCCTGGTCCTGGGCCTGGCTGCGCTGTGCGGGGTCTACCTGATCGCGGTGGGCGGCTGGCCGATCCTGGCGGTCGGCCTGCTATCGATGGTTGCAGCCGTCGCCTACACCTACGGGCCGCTGCCGTTCGGCTACTACGGCCTGGGCGACGTGGCCACCTTCCTGTTTTTCGGGCTGATCGCGGTCGTGGGAACGTACTATGTCCAGGCACACGCCGCGCCGCCGCTCGTCTGGCTCGCGGCGATTCCGATGGGCGCGCTCGTCACCGCGATCCTGATCGTCAACAACGTGCGCGACGCCGACACCGACCTCCGGGCAGGCAAGCGGACGCTCGCCGTGGTCCTCGGACGAAGCGGGGCGCGCATCGAGTACCTCGTCATGCTGATCCTCGCCTACGCCGTCCCCCTGGTCCTCTGGCTGGGCCACGACATGCATCCGTCCGTGCTGCTCCCCTTCGTCACGCTGCCGCTGGCCATGCGCCACGCACGCGCGCTGTTCACCATCCTGGGCCCGGCGCTAAACAAGACGCTCGCCGGCACCGCGCAGCTGGCCGTGCTTTACGCGCTCGCGTTTGCCGTGGGCATCGTCCTGTGAGCCCACTGACCGGCGAGGTCGCGGACTGACCCCGGTGCGGTCCACAGGATGCTCCGGAGCTGCACCGCCGTTGCCCCGTGCTGCCAACACGCCGCCACGTCCTCAGCGAGGGTGATGCCGCCCGCGGCGATCAACGGCAGGCCCAGGCCGAGCCCGGCAACCGCCAGCAATGCGCGCAAGGTGAACGGGAACGCCGCGGGCCCCGCAACCGGTCCCTCGACCAGCGATCCGTCGGGCGCCGCCGCAGCCGCCCTGTGCGGAGTGGCGACCACGAGGACGTCCGCGCCCGCGGCGGCGCACGCCTCGGAAAGCGACGCTGCGTTCGTCGCGCTGACCTTCACCAGGACCGGCAGTTGGCAGTTCCGCGCCAGGGCGGCGATCCAGCCGGACGCATCGCGCGGGGTGGCGGCCGCAGGCAGATGCGCCTCGACCGCCGAGATACCTGCATTTTCGAGCCGCTCACCCAGCCTCGGCCAATCCTCCGGCGCGGCCGCTGAAAGAGCAACGATGATGGGCATCCGCAGGCCCTCCCACTGCAACAGATCATCGCGAAGCACGCGGCGCAGCCCCGGGTTGTGATCGCCCGTACTCAGGATGAAGCCACCGGGAATCTCCGCCAGGCGCGGGCCGGCCGTGCCCCGCCGTCCCTGCAGCGTGAGCGGCGGGGTCACCCAGGCGCCGAACCAACCGGCTTCCAGGCCGGCCGGCCATGCAGTGCCCCAGCCCACCGCGCCGCTGCCCAGGATAAGGGGCGAGGCAATGGCCAGGCCCGTCTTGCTTGCCGGAGCCAACTCGATCATGCCGCCCATTATACCGGACCGCCAGGCTCCTGCGCCAGCCGTATGCGGCTGATGGCCGTTCACCCCGCAAGGCGGTTGACGAAACGCGGCCGCGATCATAGAATGGCGATTGCACGCGTCATGGATGACACTCGAGCGTGAACAGGAGCCAATATGCGTGACCCCCGATTGGCCGAGGACTTTCACCGCATCCGCCGCCAGGCCGAGCTCCAGGAGGTGCTGGCGCGGCTGACCGGCAAGCCGATCAACTTGCTGGAATACGAGGAAGTCCGCCGGCGGCTGCGTGCCAATCTGCAATCACTGCCGGTGCTCAAGGAAATCCCGGTGGCGGCCATCGTCGGCAGTGTCGGACGGGCCCAGGACTTCACGCGCGACTTCAAGCCCCGCTCGGACAGCACGGCCGAACGTTGGGCCCGGGTCAAGGCCGGCACACTGGACCTTGTCGGCCTGCCACCCATCGACGTCTACCAGATCGGTGAGGTCTATTTCGTCCGGGACGGACACCACCGCGTTTCCGTGGCGCGCGAGCTGAACTTCGACTATATCGAGGCATACGTCACCGAAGTGCATACCAAGGCCCCCGTGACGCCGGACATGGATCTCGAGGAGGTCGCCCGGCAGGCGCGTCTGGTTGACTTCCTGGAACGCACCAACCTCGACATGGTGCGCCCGGACGCGAACTTCTCGGCCAGCGACGCCCAAGCGTACGACATGCTGGAGCGCCACATCGGCATCCACCGTTACGTGCTCGGCATCGAGCGCGGTGCGGAGGTGAGCTTCCAGGATGCTGCGACCGACTGGTACGACCGGGTCTACCTGCCCGTCGTCACCGCGCTGCGCGGGCAGGGGACACTGCGCGAGTTCCCCGGCCGCACCGAAGCCGACATCTACCTGTGGGTATCCGGCTATCGCGCGCTTCTCGAAGAAGGGCTGGATTGGGAGCTCGATGCGGACGCACCCTCCCAGCTGGCTCCCGGCGGCAAGGCCGGACGGGTTCTCAAGCCGCTGAACGCGGGGCTGTTGGATCGGCTTCTGGGGATGGGCGAAGGCCCCAAGCCGGGCGATTGGCGCCGGGCCCAGTTGCTGGCAGGCGCGGGCACGACCCAGGCGCTGCACCTGTTCACCACCATGCTGACGCCGGTAAGCGGACAGAAGGCGGGTTGGCAGGCGCTCAGCCTGGCCCTGGAGGTGGCCCGGCGCGAGCGCGGGAGGGTGTTGGGCCTGCACGTGGTGGCCGATGAGGGGCAGCGCGAATCGGAAAAGGCGCGGGCCGTGCGTGACGAGTTCGAGTGGCGGTGCCGGGAGGCAGGCGTGGTAGGCCGGCTGGCGGTCGAGGTGGGAACCATCAGCGAGCACATCTGCGAGCGCTCGGCGTGGGCCGATCTCACCGTGCTGCGCCTGGCGTATCCGCCCCCGCGCGGGAGACTGGCGCGGCTGGGCTCGGGGGTTCGCAAGCTCTTGCGGTGCTGCAGGACGCCGGTGCTGCTCACGCCGGGTGCGCCCACCGTC
>CAZMIS010000152.1:0-9363 GCA_964566325.1 uncultured Anaerolineales bacterium | reverse complement strand
GCACCAACGGCAGGTAGACGCGGCCTGTCCCGCGGTGGGCTTCGAACTGCGTCCCCCGGAACAACGTCTGGCCCTGACCGGTCAGCTCGAGCCCGAAGCTGTATACACCCTCCGCCGCAGCCGCGGGCAGGTCACCCGCAAAGGTCAGCTCCGCGCCGAACGGCGCGACGATGTA
Organism: uncultured Anaerolineales bacterium; assembly: GCA_964566325.1. GTDB lineage: Bacteria > Chloroflexota > Anaerolineae > CG2-30-64-16 > CG2-30-64-16 > JALOOB01. The sequence continues at coordinate 9,188 of CAZMIS010000152.1, read as the reverse complement.
CGTCCCGCTGCCCGACATCGCGTCGACGCGGTGGCCCGACGGGTCCGTCACCAGCCAGCTGCCCACCACGGTCGTGTCCTGTGTCGCCGTGCTGGAGACCATCAGGTGCGTCACCACGCGCTCGCCCGGGGCAAAGGTGCTCTTGATCTGTCCTGCGGAATCCGCGGTCCAGATGTCAGTGACCGTCAGGGGCGAGCAGGCCACCGCTGCGAGGCCCAGGTTTACATCGGTGCGCGGCGGAGGCACGTGCATGCTGGTGCTCTGAGTCGCCGCATAGCACCGTTTGGAGACCCGCACCTGGTAGTCGCCCTCCGGCACCTCCCACCCGTAGCGCCCCTGCGAATCGCTCACCTGCGGATTGGTCTGCAGATACTGTGCGGCGTTCCACAGGACCCAGAGACCGCCCTCCTTGCGGTACAGCGACACCGTCGCGCCCTCGACCCGGTCCGTCGTTGCCGCGCCATAGATGTTGCCGCTCGGGTCGATCAGGAGCATGACGACCGTGGTGACCCGCCACTCATTGTTCCGCGGGTCCACCACGATGACATCGTGGGTCTCCCGTCCGCCCACACCGATCGGGTTGAGCGGCCGCAACTGGACCCGGCCGCGATAGCGCGTGCCCCCGTCTCCGGAGGGACCCACCCGGGCCAACGTGCCGATGGGCCGTCGCAGACCCCCATCCACCCGCTCGACCACCTGCAGGCTGGCCGGCGGATCGGTGTCGTAGATCACCACGTCGATGTCCAGGCTGACGTCGCCGAGAAAAGTGATCGTCGGCGGCCGGTCGCTCTGCTGGGGCGAAAGCGTTGGCGCGCCGGCGCCGGCAGCGCCGCCTGCCGCGGGGAGGGTTACGTAGTATGTGTACTCGCCCCACTTGACGACCGCGCGCGCGGTGCCCGCGGGCAGCGGGGTGGACCAGCGCAGACAGTGCGCCGCGCCGGTGGCCTCCCAGGTGCCGTTGCTGGTGCTGGAGGTGTAGGTGCCGGCCATCTTCGTGCCCGCCGCATCCACCGTGGCCTGTAGATTCTCGCCTGATCCTGCATCGCCCCACACCACGGACGCGCCGGTGATCTGGCCGGAGATGGCGCCGGACGAGCCCTGCGCCACGTTGTGCCACGAACCCGTCAGCTTGCCGGCAGCATCCTGCAGGAAGTTCAGGTTCCCGTACCCGCCCCCGCTGGCGCGGTACTGCCATTGGCCCTGGATGTTCCAGTCGAGACAGGTGACGGCTGCCGGTGCAACGGGCTCTGCGGCCGCCAGGTGTGCGGGAGCGGCTGACGCGAGCAGCGCGAAGGCGAGGACCGCAATCGCAAGCCAAACGACGTGTGGAGAACGAGACTGGCGAGGCATAGGACCTCCTGTGGCAATGGATTTGCGGAAACGTCTATCAGTTCGGGCGTCGCAAGGGTCGACAGACGCACGATCGTGCTCCCGGCGCGGCCTGGCTCATCGCTGGGTCCAGGGTTCATGCGGCAGGTGGCGCTGCCCGCTCGTCCGGCAACGCTGGCATCCTCCTGCTGATGTGGACGCCGCGAGCCACACGCTCGCTCCTATTGTCGCGCCAAATGAGCCCGAACGCGCCGGTCAATTTCGGATGTCGCGGGCCCGGTTCTTGGCTGTGGCCGGCTTAAACCCCACGGTTTCCTGACGCGGTCTTTACAGCTCCTGAACAGCAGCCTGCTATCCTGACCGGCATGTAGTTTGTACTACAAAGCACATTATAGTCCTGCGCATGCAGGATTCCGGAGGACAGCAATGCCATCAAGTAAGCAAAAATGGAGCTGGGCCGTGGATGCCCTGCTCTTCGCGGGGTTTCTGGTCGCCATGTGGCTCGACCTGACGGGGCTGGCGATGCACCAGTGGTGGGGCATTGCGGTGGCAGCATTGGCCGTGTACCACCTGGTGGCGCACCGGCATTGGGTCTCCGCGGTCACCGGTCGCCTCGCGCGGGGCCGGGCCAGCGCCAATGCGCTGCAGAAGTGGTCAGTGGATGCCGGCGTGGCGATCGGATTCGTCGCGATCACGATCACCGGCGTAGCGATGTCGACCTGGCTGGGGCTGGACCTGGCGGCCTACGAGGCCTGGCGCACGGTCCACGTCGTCGTATCGGTGGCGACCCTGGCGCTGATCATGGCCAAGATCGCGCTTCACTGGCGCTGGATCGTCTCCACGGCGCACAAGAACTTCGGTCGCGCACAGCAGCCCGCGCGCCGGCCCGAGGCCGCGGGCGGACTCGCCGTACCGCAGCCAGTGCCGGCGGCTGTGACCCGCGTTCTCGGACGCCGCGAGTTTGTGGGCCTGATGGTCTCGGTGGGTGCGGTTTCCCTGTGGACAGGCGCCAAGGCGTTGGCACCCGAGCACAACACGGCGGAGTCGGCGACAGACATCATCGCGCTCGACGGCGCCAGCATAGCGAGCACCAGCACAAGTCGCGCGACAAGCAGCACCTGCAGCGTGGCGTGCGGCCGGCGCTGCTCGTATCCCGGACACTGCCGGCGCTACGCCGACAGCAACAACAACGGCCGGTGCGACCTCGGCGAATGCACTTCTGGCACGGAGACGGAGAACAGCGCGGCGGGCGGTGAGGCGCCCGGAGGCCAGCCGTTCGGCAGCGAAGCGACAGGCGTGCGCCCCGCCAGGGGTCGCCGCGGGTAGACACTCCTCCCTGAGATCATGGGCGTGCCGCCGGGCTTTGTCGCCACGGTGGCACGCCCGATCCTTGTACAACCTGGCTCCGCTCCTCACGTATAGGAATATAGCAGGGAACAAGGAGGTCTTGGTGAGCACCGTCTCTTTCGTCAAAGTGCGCCGGATCGGCGCCATGCTCCTTGCCGCGTTCGCACTCCTGCTGCAGCCCGCACAGGCCAGCGCGGCCGACGCAACGTGGCGCGGCGAGTACTTCGCAGGCACCGATCTCTCAGGCGGCCCGGTCTTCGTGCGCTCGGACGCTAGCCTCAACTTCAACTGGGGCTGGAGCTCCCCGGCCGGCTCGCTGCCCGTGGACCGCTTCTCCGTTCGCTGGACGCGCAGCGTCGATTTCGCAGCCGGCTCCTATCGCTTCAACGTCACGGTCGACGATGGCGTGCGCCTCTACGTCGATGGGCGGGCGATCATCGACCAGTGGCGCGTGACCGCGCCGGTCACCCACAGTGCGACCGTCGATCTGGCGGCGGGCGCCCACCGCCTCACGGTCGAGTACTTCGAACATGCCGAGCGGGCCCAGATCCGTATGTGGTGGGAGAAGACGGCTGCGGCGCCGCCGCCTGTCGTCACGTGGCGCCCTCCCGCGGCCCAGGGTGGGTGGCGGGGCAAGTACTTCAACAACAGGAACCTGTCCGGCAACCCGGCCTTCGAACGCGATGACGCATTCGTCTACTTCAACTGGGGCGATGCAGGGCCGGGGGGCGGCCTGGGTGGCGCCAGCTTCTCAGTCCGTTGGAGCCGGGCGGTCGATTTTGCCGGCGGAACCTACCGGTTCAGAGCGACGGCAGACGACGGCCTGCGCGTCTGGCTCGATTCGACGGTCATCATCGACGAATGGCGCGAAAGCTCGTCGCAGACCTACGTCGTCGAGCGGGAGATCGCGGGCGGCCGGCACGAGATCGTCGTGGAATATTTCCAGGCGGGTGGCAACGCCCGTGTGCAGCTCGAGTGGGGAAGCACGAAGGTGAACTGGCTCGGCAACCTGGAGACCTGCATGTGGCCCGAGAAGTCGTGGGTCAAGGTCTATCGCCTGGCGCCGAACAACACCTGGGAGGACATCGGCCCGGCCGGGTTCGGCCCCCTCTCCCCAAACGGCGAGCGCTGGCTCTTCGGGCTGCACATCTCCCCGCTCTATGGCTGGGATGGACAGCCCCACAAGGTCGAGCTGTGGGAAGACGGTCAGCTGGTCCGGGTGGAAGGCGACGTGCTCGCCGGCCAGCCGCCCATGCTGCTCCAGCCGGGCGGCACCATCCGGACCACGTGGCCCTGCGGCGCCGGCACGCCGCGGAAGCGGATCATGAACTGACCGGGCCGCCGCGTCAACCTTCCAACGTCACCAGGCCGTGCTGGATGGCCCACCGGACCAGCGCGGCCTGATTGCGGATGCCCAGCTTCTCATAGATGTTGGCACGGTGGCACATCACGGTCTTATGGCTCAGAACGAGGCGCTCCGCGATCTCCTTGCTCGTGCGGCCCTGGACCACGAGTGAGAGTACCTCGCGCTCGCGCTCCGTCAGCGCGGGCGCGTCCGGCTGGGCTTGCGCGCCGGCCAGGCTGCGATAGGCGTTCAGCACGCTGCCCGCGATCTGCGGCGGGAGAAAGCTGCCACCCGCGCTGATGATGCGGATCGCCTTCACCAGCTCGTCCGCTGCGGCGCTCTTGAGAAGATAGCCCGACGCGCCGACCTGGCAACACGGGAGGACGTACCGCTCGTCGTCGTGCTGACTCAAGACCAGCACCTTCGTCCCCGGGTAGCGTGCCAGGATCTGCCGGGTGGCTTCCAGGCCGTTCATGCGGGGCATGGCGATGTCCATGACGACGACCTCGGGCCGGTACTGACCGGTGCACACGATCGCTTCCTGGCCGTCGCCCGCCTCCGCGACCACCTCGATATCTTCCTGAAGGGACAGGAGCGACCGCAGGCCGTCCCGCAGGACCGCATGATCGTCGACCAGCAAGACCCGAATGGTGGCCATGGCCTACTTGCGCCCATCGATTGGAATCGTCACCCGGACGCGCGTCCCCTGCCCCGGCGCCGAGTCGATCACCAGATCGCCGTTCAACAGCGTGACGCGCTCCTGCATGCCCATCAGCCCGTATGCACCCGATGGCTGCCGCGATGAGAGCACTGACGCCGCGTCGAACCCATGGCCGTCATCCTCGATCTCGAGGATGACCTGCTCGTCCAGTTGCTCCAGGGCGATGCGCACATTCTCGGCCCTCGCGTGCCTAGCCACGTTGCTGATGGCCTCCTGCGCGATGCGGAAGATGGTGGTCTCCAGCTCAGTCGGCAGCCGGCGTTCGATGCCGCCGGTCTCCCAGGAAATGCGGGTACCCTGTCCGGCCAGCCGCGACTCGGCATACCAGTCGATGGCCGGGATCAGGCCCAGGTCGTCCAGCAGGCTCGGCCGCAGGTCCTGGATCATGCGCTGGAGCTCGTGCGAGATGCCGGCAGATAGCGCCTTCATCGGTGCAAGCCGCGCCTGGACGTCGTCGGGCGTCTCCGCTGGCGCGCGCATCGCGGTCTCGAGGCCCACGCTGAGCGCGGTCAGCGCCTGGCTGGTCTCATCGTGCAGCTCCCGCGCGATGCGACGACGCTCCTCTTCCTGCGCCGTGATCACCTTGTGGAGCAGATCCCGGTGCGCTTCCTCGCCGGCCAACACCGCCCGATACAGCAGCGCGTTCTGCACTGCCGTGCCCACCTGCGCGCCGGTCGACTCCAGCAGCGCCAGGTCCACGTCCCCGTGCATGCGGGCGCCCGGGGAGATCAGCGACAGCAGGCCGACGACGCGTCCCTTCGCAGGCAACGGCACACACACCAGCAGGCACTCGCGGTCCGGCGCCTCCATCTCCACCGGGCAATCTTCTGCCGCGGGCAAGGCGACGACCTCTGCCAGGGCCCGACCGTTCTCCATGCATCGATCGATCAGTTTCCGGGCCGGCGGCCAGCCACACAGGCACGCGCCCTCTGCACGCCGCACGCCGCGCACAGCAGCAAGATGCGTCATCTCGCCGTCCAGGAGGCAGATCCACCCGCCCTCCATCCGGGCGAGTGCGACGACGTCATCCAGCGCGGTGCTCAGCGTCGTCTCCACGTCCATCGACTGCGTGAGCGCAAAGCTCAGGCGATTCAGGGCCGAGATGTCTCGATTCGCCTTGATCAGATCTTCGCGGGACGCCTCGAGCTCCCTGCTGCGTTCGGAGACCAGACCCTCCAGCTCAGTGTTCCACCTGTTGATTTCCTGCAGCGATGACTTCAGCCGGCCGCGCATCGTATCGAACGCATCGCCCAACAGGCCCACCTCCGCCGGCCCACGCTCGGGCAGCGGGGTGTCGAGGTTTCCGCCAGCGATCTCGCCGCATGCTGCCGTCAGACCGCGCAACGGCTTCACAAGATGCTGCGTCAGCAGCAGTGTTGCGATCCCGATCACGATGAAGCTCAGGCCGCCGATCGCGATCAACCTCCGGCGCAGGGTATCCGTGTGGATGAATGCCTCGTCCCGGGCCTGCCGCACCGCGATGCCCCAGGGAGCGACGGAGAGTGGCGCGAATGCCACCAGGTCCTCCCGCTTGTCGCCGACCGAGTCGCCTGCATGGCAGTTGTGGCAGGTGCCCACGCTGGTGCGCCGCTCCAGGATCAGCGTCTGGAAGAAGCCCGCGTGGTCATCCTCCTTCCACCGGAGCCCTGAACGCGTGGCGCCCAGGATGATGCCGGTGCGGTCAACCACCTCGATGTAGCCCGTCTCGCCCAGGTCGCGCGCCTCGATCAACGCGCCGAAATTGGACGCGTTGAGGTCCAACGTCACCACGACGACGCCGGCCACTGCGCCATCGGGCGTCAGGATCGGCACATTCATCGCGACCGCAGGGGTGGGCGTGCCAAGGGTGAACGAACGCGTCACCTGTGGCAGGGCCTGGTCGAACGCGTGGTTCACGCAGTTCGAATCGGAGAAGTCATGAGCAAGGACATCGCTCTCAGGAGGAAATACGAGCCGGGCCCGAAAGTCTGGATCGACGATGGCGACGTAATAGGCCGACTCGCCCAGGTGATCGTACAGCGCAGTGACGAAGCGCGTCCGTTCGTCGAGGGTGGCACTGCCGGAGGCAAGGCCGGTGGCGTCGATCATCGTCTCCGTGACGCGAATCGTCTGGTCGACGAAGTCGTCGAGCCGGCCCGCGGTCACCTCGGCCAGCGCCAGCCGCTCCCGGAGCGTGTTGTCGGTGCTGCTGTCGAGCGCCTGGACCGAGACGAGCGCGAACGCAACCAGGGCCACGGCCACCCCGCCGAGCACCGTCAGAAACACCCGCCCGGACAGGCCGAGGAACGGCGCCTTGAGACGCGGCACCAACTTCATCCGGTGCGCTCCGGGGATAAGAGGTCAGAAAGAGTGTCGGTATGTGCCACAGCGGTAGATTGTGCGCCAGGACGCAAATGCCGTCAAGAAAGGCCAGGCGCCGACGCTACAACGTGGGCACGCACTGCATCGGCCTGGAACTGTGGGGAGCCGCGCAATCGTGCCGCGGCCCCCCCGAACCGAATCCTGCTACTTCTTCTCGAGCTCGGCGATCTTCGCCTGGAGCTCTGCGATCAGCTTCTGCTGCTGGACCATCAAGGTCTGGGTCACACGGCCGCTGAAGTGGGAGACGGTGCGATTCGCGCCGTTCACCAGGACGTCGATGTGCTTGCCTTCGCCGCTGACCAGGTTACCCGAGGTGGTCTTTGCGGTCTCGATGTGCCATGCCTTAACTGCGTCGCCTTCGATTTCGTCGATCACAACCTTGAAGTACCCATCCGGACCAACAAACACGTTGTTGGTGCTGTCGAGCGTGATGGTTTCCTTGTTCTCCAGCATCAGCTCGATCAGCAATGAACAGGTGCTTCAGGTATCAGGCCGGGCGATGAACTTGGAATCGGTCGGCCACTCACCCGGATTCGTCACCTCGAACAGATCGGTATACCCGACCAACGCCGCGCCGTCCTTGCTGAACGGCGTGCCGAAGATGTTGAGGTGAACATGCATGTCCTTGTAGGTCAGGGACACCTTCCCGCGGGCCAGCTCGTCCTCGGGCAGGTAGGCCATGAGGGAGTCGGTCACCGGGCCGAACGTCGCGGTCGTCTCAACCTTGTCGCCGCTGAGGATCTCGATGTCGACGGTCTTGGCTTCCGCGTCGAGCTTGGCAACGCGAACCTTGTAAGCGCCCACATCCATGGTCTTGCCCACGCCCACGGTCGCGGTGACCGGTGCGGTCGCGGTCAGCAACATGGAGTCGATCGCGCCCGTGGCAGCATCCAGCAGGTGCGCCTCGGTTCCCGTCACCTTGTCGGCCACGACGTACGATTGGCCGCTCGTGGCGACGTTGAAGTCATAGTACTGGTTCTGCCAGTCGGTCGGCTCGCCCGGCAGCAGGCTGCCCTTGGGGTTCTTGCTGCCCCAGATGAGCGCTGAAGCAGGAACCAACAGCGGATCGGTGGAGACACGGAATGACGTGCCGTAGTAGTTGCCGGATGGCTTTAGGATCTGGAAGGTGGCCGCCGGGATCTGGCCCGCGTAGCTCTTGCTGATGCTGCTCAGCTCCCAGCACTTGGAGCCATCGCCCATCGGCGCGCACTCGCCGACCTTCATCGTGACGTCCTTGACCACGTCGAGATGGGTCGTGTAGTCCACCAGGTAGTACAGCTTGCCCAGCACCAGGATCTGGTCGCCCTGCAGGGCCTTGGCCAGCGATGCGCGGGTCGTGTAGTACAGCCCTGACGGCGGGATGATAACCTTGCCGTCCTTCACGGAGCTCTGGCGGATGACCAGACCTTCCTGCATGGAGATGGCCCGGACGAAGCTCTTGGCGTTGACCGTGTCAAAGCCCTCCATGGTGGCCACAAAGGTGGCGTCTCTCGCCGGCGGTTTTCCGATGACGGGATCCTCGGCGTATGCCAAGGGAGCCGCCATCAGCCCCACCAGCAGTACGATCAGCAACAGCAGTCCTTTGCTGCGTGCCTTCGACATTGGTTGTTCCTCCTGCATCTGATTGTGAGTGAATCGGGTTCGATTTGTCACAGCGGATTACGAGATGTCGATACTCCTCCTTTCCGCGCCCCGCTCAGGGCGACACCAGGATATACTCGTGCTTCGTCTCGGTCGCACATCCGCCGGGACCGCAGACCGTCAGGGTCACAGAACACAGGTTTCCCGGACACTGCAGGTAGGTATGCTGCGGATGGCGCTCGCTGCTCGTCGTGCCATCACCGAAGTCCCACAGATAGGTGGCGACTTCGCCGCCCGAGAGGTCGGTGAACTGGAAGGTCGCGGGTGGCGCGCCGTTCAGCTGACCGCTCACGGCGCTGGGCTCCGCGCGGAAGTCGGCCATCGGCGGCTTGACCCCCGCAGCCGTCCACACCCGCGCGGCCGCCATCGCGGGCGGCGTCGGCACGGGCGTCGGCGGCAGGAGCAACAGCTCGCGCTGCGTAATGGGCTCGTGCGATGGAATGC
>CAZMIS010000151.1:0-9378 GCA_964566325.1 uncultured Anaerolineales bacterium | reverse complement strand
TTTTCGGGCGCCAGGTCAGGGTTCTGCATCTGCTTGAAGGTCGGGATGACGATGTTGCGCTCGCGCGCACGCTGCACGGTGCGCTCGAGGCGGTCGGGATGGACAGTCAGATCGATCATGTTTCGTTCCTTATTGTGTGATAGCAGGGGCAGGTATCCTGCCCCCTACCCCCCGAGCGCGCGTTTCACGTCGGCCAGGTCCTTGTTGACGATGAAGGGTTCCGACACGGACTTGCGGGCGGAGGCGATGTCCTTGAGCCCGTTGCCGGTGACGAGGACGACGATGCGCTCCTCAGGATCCACCAGGCCTTCTGCGACCGCCCGGACGAGCCCGGCGTAGGCGGCAGCGCCCGCGGGCTCGGCGAACACGCCGCTGCGCTGGGCCAGCACCGGGATGGCCGCGATGATCTCTTCGTCGGTGACCTTCACGTACGCGCCGCCGGTCGCCCTGACCGCGCGCAGCCCCTTGATGCGGTCCGCGGGCAGGCCGGCCGAGATGCTGTCGGCGACCGTGTGTGCGTCGATGGGCTGCATTTCCATCGCGTCGATCCCGCGCTGCCACGCATCGTACAGTGCAGCTGATCCAGCAGCCTGAACGCCCAGGATGCGGGGCATCTTCCTGATCCAGCCGAGGCTGACCAGGTCGAACAGACCCTTGAACAGGCCGCCGATGATGCAGCCGTCGCCGACCGAGACGACGATCCAGTCCGGTGCGTCCCAGTGATCGGGCGACTGGTTGCTGGCACCGGTCTGCGCGCTGAATTGTTCGCAGATTTCGAGGGAGGCGGTCTTCTTGCCTTCGCTCATGTAGGGGTTGTAGCCCGTGTTGCGGTTATACCAGCCGAATTCCTGCGCGGCCCCCGCACACAGTTCGAAGGCATCGTCGTACGTGCCGCGCACCAGCATGACCGTGCTGCCATAGACCAGCAGCTGGGCCACCTTGGCCGGCGGTGCGGACTGGGGCACGAAGATCACGTTGGGCTGCCCCAGGCTGGCGCAGATGGCGGACAAGGCGGCGCCTGCGTTGCCCGTGCTGGAGGTCGTGATGATCTCGGCGCCCTTTTCGCGCGCCTTCACCACGGCGATGGCACTGGCCCGGTCCTTGAACGAGGCGCTCGGGTTGCGGCCGTCGTCCTTGATCCAGACGTGCTTCAGCCCCAGGCCCGCGGCCAGCCGGTCGGCCCGGTAGAGCGGCGTCCAGCCGATGGCGAGCGGCGGAACCGGGCTATCCGGTTCGATCGGCAGCAGCGGCGTGTATCGCCAGATGGTGTTGTTGTGGTCCCGGGCCAGCGACAGCGGGCTGATGCGGGTCTTGATCAGGTCGTAATCATACTGGACGTCCAGGATGCCATCCTCCCCGTGATGGGGACAGATGTAATCCACCTCGTCCGGCCGGTATTCCCGGCCGCAGATCAGGCATTTCAGCGATTTTACATGATCCACGATGGACTCCATTGCGAGTCGCGCCGGACGCCTGCCGTCCGGAGCGCACGCGAAGGCACGACTCAATGCCGGATTCAATCCGGCACGATGTGGGTTCCCGTCTCGCCGCGCAGCGCCCGGCCGATGTTCTCCGGGTTGGTGATGATGGCGTGTTTGCCGCCGGCTTCCATGTACCAGATGATGGCCTGGATCTTCGGCGCCATCGAGCCCTTGGCGAAGTGCTTGCCCTCTGCCAGGAATTGCTTTGCCTCGGACAGGGTGATGCGGTCCAGCCACTGCTGATCCGGCTTGCCGAAGTTGATCGCCACCTTCTCGACCGCGGTCGAGATCAGGAACAGATCCGCGTTGATGCTCTGCGCGAGCAGGCTGGAGGCGTAGTCCTTGTCGATGACAGCCGCCGTGCCCTCGTACTGCCCGTTGCCCGGATCGATCACAGGGATGCCGCCGCCGCCGACCGTGATCACCACCACCCCGGCGTTGATCAGCGCTTTGACGGTGTCCAGCTCGACCACTTCCTTGGGCAGCGGCGACGCGACGACGCGGCGCCAGCCGCGGCCCGCGTCTTCCACCACCGTCCAGCCCATCTCGGCCTCGCGGCGCCTGGCCTCTTCCTCGCCCATGAAGCCGCCGATCGGCTTCGTGGGATTCTTGAACGCGTTGTCCTCGCGATCCACCAGCACCTGGGTGATCACCGTGGCGACGTTCTTCTGGATCTTGCGCTCGAACAGCCAGTTCTGGAGGGTCTGCTGCAGGGCGTAGCCGATCGCACCCTGGCTGTCCGCGCCGCACACATCCAGCGGGACTTCGTGCATGCCCTCGACCTTGGCCGCGATCTCCGAGCGGCGGAGGATGAAGCCCACCTGCGGCCCGTTGCCGTGCCCGATGGCCACGTCCCACCCGGCCTCGATCATGTCAGCGATGTGACAGGTGGTGGCTTTGGCCGCATCATACTGATCTTCGACGGACTGGTGCTTGTTGTCCAGGATCAGCGAGTTGCCGCCGATGGCGACGACCGCGACCTTCTTGGATTGTGTAGTCATACGCGTTCTCCTTTGGCTGAGGGTTGAAGGTTGAAAGTTGAAGGTTCAAGGGGCTTGCCTCCAACCTTCAACCTTCTGACCTCTAACCTACATGGTCAGTGCCATCACGGCTTTCTGTGCATGCAACCGGTTCTCCGCCTGATCGTAGACGACCGAGTTCAGGCCGTCGATGACGCCGTCGGTGACCTCGATGTTGCGGTCCGCCGGCAGCGGGTGCATATAAATGGCGTCGGGCTGGGCCAGGGCCATCTTCTGTTCGTCGGTGATCCAGTTTTTGAAGGAGTCCTGGAGCTTCTTGCCCTCCACCTTGTCGGTAGTGGTCAGCAGCGGGCCCCACGACTTGGCGTAGATGACATCCGCATCCTTAAAGGCGATGTCCATGCCGTTGGGATCCTCGACGATGTCGAAGGCGGTCTTGTACTTGCGCGCCTGCTCCTGGGCCATGCCGACGATATCGGGCATCAGCTGGAAGCCGGGCGGATACGCCAGGGTCACGTCCATGCCGAAGCGCGGCATCTGCAGGATCAGCGACTGCGGCACGGAGATCGGCTTGAGGTACGACGCGGCGTAGGCCCACGACACGACGATCTTCTTCTTGCGGAGATCGCGGCCCTTCTTCTCGATGATCGTCATCAGGTCCGCGAGGCACTGGAAGGGATGGTAGATCTCGCACTGCATATTGAGCACCGGCACGCGGGATGCCTTGGCAACCTCGTTCAGGTAGGTGTTGCCGACGGGCCAGTCGCAGTGGCGGATAGCGATGCCGTCGAAGTAGCGGCCGTAGATCTCGCCGATTTCTTTCGCGGTGTCGCCATGTGCGATCTGGGTGGTGGTGCTCTCGATGAACGCACCGTGGCCGCCGAGCTGCGCCATGCCGGCTTCGAACGAGCCGCGGGTGCGCGTGCTGCTGAAGAAGAACAGCATCGCGAGCACCTTGTCGCGCAGGTAGGCGTGGGGTTCGCCCAGCGCGCGCTTGCGCTTCAGGTCGAACGCCACGTCCAAGACAGTCTCAACTTCCTCTTTCGAAAAATCGAGATCGCCGATCAGGTCACGTCCATGAAGATAAGTCTGCATGTGTATATCTCCTTTGTTAGTGATTGGTGGTCAGTCCACCGCGCCCAGGACGAGCGCCAGTAGCGCCATGCGCATCACAACGCCGTTGAAGGCCTCCTGCCAGTAGCGCGACCAGCGCGTTATGTCCACATCGAGCGGAATCTCGTCCATGCGCGGCAGCGAGTGCAACAGCATCGCGTCGGACTTCGCCTTGTTCTCGAGCAGCTCGCGGGTGATCTTGTAAGCGGCCGGCGTCAGGCTGTAGTCCGTCGCGGCTTCCTGGCGGGCCTTGGTGTAGTCCGGCTGGATCACCGGTTCGACGAGGATCACGTCTGCTTCAGCAATGACCTGCTCGACGTGTTCGGCCTCCTTGAAGTCGAGCGAGTACTGCCGGAAGTCGTTCTTGTACTCCTCGGGCATGCGCATGTCGGGTGATCCCGGGAACAGGTCGTCCGCGCCGGGCGAGACGAACGTGATCGGGCAGTCGAACTGCGTGAGTGCGTAGCCCAGCGAGTGCATGGTGCGCATGCGCATGTCGCCTACGGCCACCCATTTCAACCCATCGATCCGGTGCTTCTGCTGCAAGACGGTGTACAGGTCCGTGAGGATCTGCGTCGGGTGCTCGCCCCAGCCATCCCCGCCGTTGAGGACGGGCACCGATGCCCATTTTGCGGCCTCGTGCGGAGCGCCCTTCTGGAAATGGCGCATCACGATCACATCGCCGTAAAACTCAAGCATCTTGACGGTATCTTTGATCGATTCCTGGTACCAGTCGCCGGCCCGCGTCATCTTGGCATCCGAGAAGCCGGTGACGTGGCCGCCCAGCCGGTGCATCGCCGCCTCATGTGCCAGGCGGGTGCGGGTGGAGGGCTGGTAGAAGGCAGTGACAAGAATCTTGTCCTTCAGCAGATCCAGGTTGCGCCGATCGCGGGCAACCGGTTCCATCCGCGCCGCTACGTCGAAGACGCGGAAGAACTCCTGGCGTTCGAAGTCTTTGAGCGAAAGGATGTCACGACCGATGAAGCTGCGCATACGATAATCCTCTCAGTTTGGATGGATATGAAGATCCGGGCGCCGGCGCTGCCATCAGCATCGTGGCAGCGCCGCCTCCGGATATCTTCCTGATCAGGATAGTTCGGTCAGCATCTTGGGCAGGGCCGCGTACCATTCGGTTGCCTGCACGACTTCGTCCAGCGGCACGTTCTCGTGCCGCATGTGCGCCGTCTTCTCGTCGCCGGGCCCCAGGCCGATGGACGGGATCCCGGCTTTGCCGGCCCAGTAGGTGCCGTTCGTCGAGAAGTCCCAGGCGCCAAGCGGTCGCTGCACGCCCCAGAGCTTTTCGATGGCAGTCTGGCCAGCTACCGCCAGCGCATGGTTGTCGTCCAACAGCCAGGCCGGATAGTACTTGCTCACGGGGAAGACGAAGCCGGTATACGACGGCTCGTCGTAGAACAGCTCTTCCACGTGGATCTCATCCTGCAGGTAGTCGGGGATGAGGCCCTTGATCTGGGCGATCACGTCATCATGGGGCTCGTTGAGCGTGATGCGGCGGTCGATGTAGATGGTGAACTGGTCCGGCACCGCGTTGAGCGAGGCAGTCCGGGCCTGGACATCGGTGACGGCGATGGAGGCGAAGCCCTGCTGCGGATGGCTGCCCATGCCGAAGCGCATGCGGCGATCGAGCTCGCGGATCTGGGTGATGACGGCCATCATCTTGTAAACGGCGTTGTCCCCCAGGTAGTGGGACGCCGCGTGGGCGGACCGGCCGGACGCCGTGATCTTCAGTTCGATGCGGCCCTTATGCCCGCGGTAGACATTCATCTTGGTGGGTTCGCCGATGACCGCGAAATCGGGCTTGACCTTAGGATCCACCTCGACGAACGTGTTCGGGGCGATGCCGTCGCACCACTCTTCCATGTTGCCGAAGTAGTAGACGGTATAGCCATCGAGCCAGCCGAGGTCGCGCGCCATGGCCAGGCCATACACCATGCCGGGCGTGCTGCCCTTCTCGTCGCAGGCGCCGCGCGCATAGAGCCGGCCGTCCTCCACCTTGCCGATGAAGGGGTCCCATTCCCACTCGGTGGGATCGCCGACGCCCACCGTGTCGATGTGGCTGTCGTAGACGATGACCTTGGGCCCGTCGCCGATGCGGCCGACGGTGTTGCCCATCTTGTCGAAGCGTGCTTCCTCCCAGCCGAGCTTGCGCATCTCTGCCTGGATGCGCTCGCCGACCGGGCCGATCTCGGAATTCATCGACGGGATGGCGCAGATGTCGCGCATGAACTGGATGATGTCATCCCGACTCTGCTGGACGCGTGCCTGTAGTTCCTTCAGTTGATCCATTCCGGGTTTACCTCCCTCTGCAATTGAAGATTGAAGATTGAAGATTGAAGAGCGCGAACCGTAATCCGTGATTTTCAATTCTCAATCTTCAATCCGTATTCGTTTAGGTGTGCTTCAGGCCCAGCTTGCAGGCCCGATCCGATCCTCTCTGACGCAGGTCGTGGCCGATCAGGACACGCTCCAGGTTCGCCGGGAGATCCTGGACGCGGCGGCCCGTGGCGTGGAAAATCGCGTTGATGATGGCCGGCGCCGTGGGCACCATGGCCGGTTCGGCCACGTTCTTCGCGCCGAAAGGCCCCGGGCTGAAGTACTTCTCCACGCAATGCCCGTCGATATCGGGAACGTCCACCGCAGTGGGGATGAGATACTCGTCGAAGTTCGTGGCCTGCATGTAGCCCTGGTCGAACTCCACCCGCTCCATGAGCGCGTAGCCGAGCCCCTGGGTGATCCCGCCGTAAATCTGGCCGAGGATGCCCTGCGGGAAGATCACCGTGCCGGTGTTATGGGCGGCCCAGATGCCGGTGACATCGACCTTGCCGGTGCCCGTGTCCACCGTCACCTCTGCCACCTGCGCGCCGTAGTGATACGCGAAGTAGGGCTTGCCGGTGCCATCCTCCATGGACCAGTGGATCGAGGGCGCATCCCAGCGGCCGCGTGCAGACAGCGTCAGGCCCATCTCGCGCGCGTGCTTCGCCACGTCGTCGAAACTGGCCGGCTCCTCCTGCGGCCCGATGAAGAGCTCGCCATCGCGCAGCACCTGTACGAGGCTGCAGCCGAAGAGGTTGGCCGCCGCGTGATGCAGCAGGCTGTTGAGCCGCTCTGCCGTGATGCGCATCGCGTTGCCGCCCATGACCGTGGCGCGCGAGGCCACCGTGGGGCCGCTGCCGAGAGCCGTATCGGTGTCGGGCCGGTGCATGTGGAAGCGTTCGGGCTTAAGCCCGAGCACTTCCGCAGCAATCAGCGTGAAGACCGTGCGCGAGCCCGGGCCGTAATCGGTCAGGCCTGACGTGAAGGTGATCGAGTTGTCGTCGTTGACCTGCATCGTGCTGACCGCGAAGTCAGCCCCCTCCGCGCCCAGGGAGATGCCGTGGAAGCAACAGGCGACGCCGATGCCCCGGCGTACGGGCGCGCCCACGCTGGGCGTGCCCAGTGTGGGCCTGCGGTTCGCCTCGCCGTACTCGCGTCGCTTCCGATCCCAATCGGAGACGCGGCGCACGCGTTCCAGGCATTCGACCAGCGCCACGTCGTCGCCCAGGGGCTGGCCGTGCGCGGTTTCGTCGCCGGGGCGCAGGCAGTTCATCAGCCGCATGTCGATCGGATCGATGCCCAGGCGATCGGCCAGGTTGTCGATGGCCTGTTCGATGCAGGCCGTGGTTTCGGTGTTGCCGAAGCCGCGGAATGCACCGGTGTAGCCGTTGTTCGTGTATGCCACGCGCGTGTCAACGTGGCACGCCTCATAACGATACGCGCCCATGGCGTGAATGTTGCCGCGCCACGCAACAAACGGCGTGATCGCAGAGTACGCGCCGCTGTCCACCAGCAGGTCCACCTTGCTGGCCCGCAGTTTGCCGCTGCGGTCGGCCCCGATCTGGATGTGCACCCGCATGGGGTTGCGCTTGTAGGAGAAGATCATCGACTCTTCGCGTCCGAAGACCATCTGGACGGGACGTCCGGCGAGCAGCGCCAGCTTAGCCACCTGGCCGGTGGTCTGGTAGATCTGGTCATCCTTGCCGCCGAACGCGCCGCCGACGGGCGGCTGGATCACGCGCACGTTCTCTTCGCCCATGCCCAGGACACGGCACAGGTTGCCGCGATCGTTGAACGGGCTCTGGCTGGGCGAGTAAACCGTCACGCCGGTGCTGTCGGGCCAGGGCACGGCCAGCGCGGCTTCGGTCTCGATGTAGGCGTGCTCCTGGTGTGCGGTGCTGTAGTGCTCGTCCAGCACGACCTCTGCCGACGCCAGGATCGGGTCCGGATCGCCGTTGCGGACGATGTGCTTCACCAGCAGGTTGCCGCGCGGCTCGGTCGGCGAATCCCAGGGCTGCTGGCCGACGAGGGGTGCGTCCGGCTGCAGTGCCTCTTCCGGATCGAAGACGCCGGGCAGCGGCTCGAGCTCCCAGATGATCGCGTTCAGGCCGGCTTCCAGCGCCGCTTCGTTCTCGGCCGCGACGGCTGCGATCGCTTCGCCCACGTAGCGGACGTGTTCGTGGGCCAGCATGTACATGTCCTGCACCGGATAGCCGAAATTGCCGTGGTTGACGAAGTCTTCGCCCGTGATGGCTGCCTTGACCCCCGGCACCTGCAGGGCCGGCGTCACGTCCAGGCGGACGATGCGCGCATGCGGTACATCGCTGCGCAGGCAGCGCGCAACCAGGGTGCCTGGAAGGCGATAGTCAGCCGTGTACTTGGCCGTACCCAGGACCTTTTCAAGCGCATCGACGCGGCGTGCCGGCTTGCCGACGTATTTCAACTCAGCCATGGGTCACCTCGGTCTTGTGAGCCTCGCGGCGGCGATCTGCCGCGGTGGCCTCGATTGCGTCGACGATCTGCTGATAGCCGGTGCAGCGGCACAGGTTGCCGGCGATGGCCTCCCGAATCTCGGCCCGGTCCGGCGTCAGGGTCTTCGCCAGCAGTGCCTCGCCTGCCAGGACCATGCCTGGGATGCAGTAGCCGCACTGGACCGCACCGTAATCGATGAAGTTCTGCTGCAGGTCGTTCGGCCCGCCGTCCGCGCCGCGGATGCCTTCGATGGTGACGACCTCGCGGCCGCCGGCCTGCGGCGCCAGAACCATGCACGAGTTCACCAGGCAGCCGTCCAGCAACACGCTGCATGCGCCGCACTCGCCGACGCCGCAGCCTTCCTTGGTCCCGGTCAGGCCGGCGTAATCACGCAGAAGATGGAGCAGGCTGATGTCAGCCGGAGCGTCGACGCTGATCGGATGGCCGTTGAGCGTGAATTCGATTTTCATACAAGCTGCTCCCCGTCTGCGAGGTTGAAGACTGACATGAGCGCGCGCGCCACCATGGCCTGCAGAGCTGGCTCCTTGAACTCGCTGGACCAACGTTTCCCCGTGATCTCCAGCATCTCGGCGACTGCGGTCTGGCCGGCTTCCTGGCACAGGGCGACGGTGGGCGCCTGGCCGAGCATGTGCGCTTCGGTCTTGGAGAAGCGGTGGATGTGCGGCGTGGCGGAGCCGGGCACGACCCGCACCTCGGCGATGCGGCCCTGATCGTCGAGGCGACCCAGCGCAGCGACCGTCAGGCGGGAGATGGCCATCGCGTTGCGCCGGCCCAACTTCAGGAACACGCTGCGGCTGCCCCGCGCGGGGACCAGGTAGCTGACCGCGGTCAGCAGGCCGCCGGGCGGGAGCTGGGTGCGATTGGGCCGGGTGACGAAGTCGGCGACCGGCCATGCCAGCTGTTCGGAAGGGGTGGCGACGTGCGCGACGGCATCCAGGCAGACCAGTGCTGGCAGCGAATCAGCACAGGCGGCCGCGTTC
>CAZMIS010000150.1:0-9386 GCA_964566325.1 uncultured Anaerolineales bacterium | reverse complement strand
GCAAGCGGCTCATCGACCGGCTGCCGCCCGACCCCGACTCGGAGTATGACCTGGCGCGGGGGGCCGACGTCGTGGTGCGCGTGTCGGGCAACGTGGCGCACCTTTACTTCAACGTGACGCGCGGCAAGATGGACGTCAGCGAGATCGCACTGCTCTACGGCGAGCTCCTCGACGCGCTGAACCACCATCCCGGCGTCGGCCTGGTCCTGGCGGTGGAAGACAGCCGGCCGGTGATCATCACCTCGAGCGGCACGGTCGGCCTCACGGCCGGGCGGCTGCCGCCCGGGCTGGCCGAGCCGGGGCAGAGCGCGGCCGACCTGGCGCGTCTGCTCGCCTTCCCGCACTCGGGCGACCTGGTCGTCATCGGCGCGTGGAACCTGCGCGGCCGCGTCGTGACCTTCGAGGATCAGAACGCCACGCACGGCGGCATCGGTGGGCCGCAGGAGTACCCCTTCTTCCTCACGCCGCCCGGGTCGGATCTGGACGTGACGCACGTGACGAACGCCAGCCAGATCTACGACTTTTTCATCCGGGCGTATCCGCCGAGGCCGGCGGCCGCAACCGGGGCCGTCGCGGGGGATGCGGAGGCTGAAGAGGTGGTCGGCGCGGAAGCGGCCGGGGCGGACGGGCCGGCCTCGGGCGAGGTCGTTACCGTGTCGAGCGACGAGCCAGCCACGCCGCCGCAGTGAGCAGGAGCAGGCCCGCCGCGTCGAAGGCGATGAAGCGCGCCACGCTGCCGCGCGCGAGCGCGTGCGCATGGGGCAGGCTGAGGTAGATCAGGCTCTCGCCCAGCAGCCCGATGGCCTGCATGGCCAGCGCCTCGTAGAGCGAGATGCGGTGGCGCAGCGGATGCCACAGCGCGACGGCGTAGGGCACGTTCCACATCAGGAAGAGCACCCCCATCCCGCGCACCATGCCTTCACCAGGCACACCCGATAGCTCGAAGCCGGCCGCATAGCCCGCGGGCGAGCAGAGGAACGCCACCGCGCATTGCACGTTCCAGGCGAACACGGGCGCGATCAGGCCGCGCAGGGTCCAGGTAGTCGACTTCATCGAGACATTATGGCACAGCGTGCGGGTGTGGCACAAAAAGCCACTTGACAATAACACGCAACCCTGATATTGTGTCGATCAGTAGGACTATACGAAGGTGGGCGACCTGTCTGTCACTCGGGGAGGCGAACATGTCCGTGGAACAGCCCTCTTTGTTCGATCCAAGCCTGATCGACCAACTGGCGGCGGAACAGGCGGCGGAGCCGGCGAGCGCACCGCAGGGGGAGGACGCCGTCCGGCATCCCGAAGCACCCGTAGCCGCGCCGGTCGCGGCGCCTGAAGCAGAGGCCGGCGCAGCGCCAGAGGAAGAGACGGGCGCGGCAACCGAGGCGGAGACTGACGAATCGAACGGCGCGGTACGCGTGTTCCAGACGACCGCGGCGGTGCATGAGGCGCAGCCCGAATGGACGGCTGGCGCGACGCCCGACGCGGCGACCGAGCCGGCGCGGCTGCCGGCAATTCCCGCCGCGCCGCCCGGCCTCGGAGCAACTTCCACCCTGCTCGAGGCGTCCCGCGCGTTCGAGGACCACATGCTGCGCCAGGGGTTCTCGGAGAACACCATCAAGGCGTTCGCCGCGGATCTGCGCCTCTTCGCAAAGCACGCCGGCGCCAGCCGGCCGGTGGGGCAGGTCGGCCAGGCCGATCTCGAGGCGTTCATGACCTGGTTGAGCACGGAGCGCGACGTCCCGTGCAGCCCCAAGTCGTACGCGCGGCGGCTGACCACCCTGAAGGTGTTCTTCGGCTGGCTGGCAGCGGCCGAGGTGCTTCCGAAGGATCCGGCCGCGCCGCTCGTCCACATCCACCCCACGACCCCGATGCCCGAGATCCTGTACGATGGCCAGATCAGCGACCTGCTGCGCGTGACGCGGGACCTGCTGTGGGCGCCCAAGCCCGACGCCAGGCCCTTCGTCCTGGTCACCCTGCTGCTGCAGACGGGGATCAAGAAGGGCGAGTGCATGGAGATCAAGCTGGAGCACATCGACCTGTCGAACCCCCAGGCGCCGGTGCTCTACATCCGCTATCCCGATCCGCGCAAGGCGCTGAAGGAGCGGCGGCTGGCGCTGGGCCCGAACTTCACGCCCGCGTTTCGCCAGTACGTGCGCGAGTATCAGCCGAAAGCATACCTGTTCGAATGCACCGCACGCAACCTGGAGTACGTGCTGGGGGACGCGGCCGCATTGGCCGAGATTCCGGGGGGCTGTTCGTTCGAGCAGTTGCGCTGGACGTGCGCGGTGCGCGACTATCGCAACGGGATGACGGCGGATCAGCTGCGCCAGAAGCTCGGCCTGTCGATGATCACGTGGCGGGAGACGCTGCCGAAGATTCAGAAGCTGGCGCGTCCGGCGTTGTGACGATTGACGATTGAAGATTGAAAATTGAAGATTGCGGGGAGGGGTCGCCGGCACTGCCGATTGCGAGGTGATCAGCCGGTGCCGGTGAAGGGGATGAGCTGCTGGATGAGCGCGAGGTATTGCTCGTTCACGTCGAGGTAGGTGCCGCTCCAGCCGCCCACGGCGTAGATCTTGTTGTTGAGGGGCGCGGCCGCCAGGTTGCGCCACTGCCCGGCCATCGGCGTGCCCAGCCGTGACCACGCGTCGAGCCGCGTGTCATACTGCTCGTTGAACGATCCATCCGCGTTCCAGCTTCCGCCCAGCGCGAAGACATGCACGCCGACGCCCACCGCGGCCAGGCCCGCGCGCGGGTGCTGCAGCGGCGTCTTCACGGCCAGGGTGGGCCGGCCCTCGTCTGCCGCACCCGGGTCGTACGCCAGCACGTCGCGCAGCGCGACCCGGCCGTCGTAGCCCCCGATGACGTAGATGATGCCCTTGTGCGCGGCCGCGGCCGCCAGCGCGCGGGGGCCCGGCAGGGCCGCACCTTCGCGCCACCCCTCGCCCGACCCCGGCTCGAGGATCCACGTCTCGGCCCGATACTGCGCCCCGTCCCAGCCGCCGAACAGGTAGAGCGCGCCGTCCCACGCCGCCAGGGCATAGCCGGCCAGGGGCGCGGGCAGGGCCGTGCCAGCGGTCCAGGCGTCCGCAGCGACGTCGTAGACCTCCATCACATGGGTGACGCCGCCGTCCGCGGTGGATCCGCCGGGCACGTAGATGCGGCCGTCGAGGTACGCCGCGGCGATGTTGGCCGCGGGCGTCGGCTTGTTGGCCAGGGGCAGCCAGCCGTTGGTGACCGGGTCGTACACCAGCAGGTCGCCCGTCACCCCGTCCTGCGTCTCGCCGCCGATGGCGTAGAGGCGCAGGCCATCCGATGCCACGGCCAGCCGGCTGCGCGGCTGAGGCAATAGCGCACCCGCGCTCCAGCGCTGCGCGTCCACCCGGGCCGGCGCGGCCACGGGGGAACGGCCGGCATCGCTGAACGGCGAGAGCCCGCCCGCCTCGCTGCGGCCGCGCCACCACGCGGGCAGCAGGACGAGCGCCGCGGTCACGAGGAGCGCGACGACGAAGTAGGCGTGCTGCCAGCGGGCCACGGGCGTCCGCGCGGGCGCCTGGGGCATCAACTCGAGCAGCGAGATGGGCTGTGCGGCGACCGCGGGGGCCGCGTCCGCGCCCGCAGCTGCCGCCACGGCATTCTCGCCCACGGTCACCCAGCCGCGGCGGACCGCCTCCATCGTCGCCTCGGTGCGCGACTGCACGCCCAGCTTCTCGAAGACGTTTCGCAGGTGCACCTTGACGGTGTTTGGGCTGATGATGAGCTCGCGCGCGATCTGCTGGTTGGTCGCACCGGTCGCCACCAGCTTCAGCACCTCGAGCTCACGCTCGCTCAGTACACCGAGTTCTTCCGTCACCATCTACGCGGTCGGCCTGCATACACAAAGGCATCCTGAGCGGAGGCCGCACGCAGTGCGGGCGCAGTCGAAGGACGCCTGCGCTCAGGACCATTATGGGAATTTCTGTTATCTCTCCGCCCGGCGGTCGCCCGGCTACGCCCAGGTCACCAGGTGCAGCGCGAACGGGTTCGGCAGGTCGGGATGGTCCGGCCGCACGCGCACGCCGTACGCGAACCGGCCGCTGTCCGGTACATCGAACGTCGCCGCGTAGCGATGCTCCGCGCCACTGTGCCCCGCGTGCCGCATGGGCACTGCGATGGCCTCGGCCGCGCGGCCGGCCTCCTCGCGCACGCACACCAGCTCGACAGCGAGATCCTCAGGGTTCAGGCCGCCGGGGCGCACGGTCGCCTGTACGCTCAGCGGCTGACCCATGGTCATCTCGCCGGCCGCAGGGCCGGTGGCGCTGACGGACACGCCGCCCCACTCGCGGCGCACCCGCGCCTCCCACTCGGCCAGCGCGCGCGCGCCCGCACGATCCGGCGCACGGTAGACGCGGCGGCCCACCGCATCCGCCACGCTGTAAAACTTCCGCACGTAGTCCTTTAGCATCCGGTCGAAGCTGAAGTCGGGCCCCACCGTCATGATGGACGCGCGCATGATCTCCAGCCAGTCCTCGGAGATGCCCTCTTCGTTGCGGCGGTAGAAGGCGGGGATGATCTGGTTCTCCAGGATGGCATAGAGCGAGAGCGCATCGGCCTCGTCCTGCACCGCCTCGTTCGGGTACTCGCGCTCCGCGCCGATGGCCCAGCCGTTGGTCCCGTCGTACGATTCCCGCCACCAGCCGTCGAGGACGCTGAAGTTCGGTGCGCCGTTCAGCCCGGCCTTCTCGCCGCTCGTGCCGCTGGCCTCCAATGGGCGCCGCGGGTTGTTGAGCCACACGTCGACGCCCGAGACGAGGTGGCGCCCGATGTTCGCGTCATAATCTTCCACGAAGACGATCTTGCCCGCGAAGCCCGGCTGCCGGCTGAACTGGTAGACGGCCTGGATGAACGACTTGCCCGGCTCGTCCGCGGGGTGCGCCTTGCCCGCGAAGATGATCTGCACCG
Organism: uncultured Anaerolineales bacterium; assembly: GCA_964566325.1. Classification (GTDB taxonomy): domain Bacteria; phylum Chloroflexota; class Anaerolineae; order CG2-30-64-16; family CG2-30-64-16; genus JALOOB01. The sequence continues at coordinate 4,445 of CAZMIS010000150.1, read as the reverse complement.
GTCGCTGTGGGTCGTTGAGGATCCGCTTGAGCCGTTCCGGGTTGCGGAAGAGCAGGGTGGCGCGCTTGTAGGTGGCGAAACGCCGCGCAAAGCCGATGGTCAGCGCGTGCGGGTCCAGCCCGGTCGCCGCCGCGTTCACGTCCGCGGGCGCCGCGCCGGTGCGCTGCAGCTGGGAAGCAGTGCGCTCGCGCACCAGGGCGAGCATCTCACGCTTCGCGGCCAGGTGTTGGGCCCAGAGTTCGCCGTCCGGGATGTCACGGACCCCGCGCCAGGTGGCCCGTTCATCGATCGCGTCCCGCCAGTGCTCGTCGAGGTGCTGGTCGAGCAGCCGCGCGAGACCGGGATAGATCCACGTGTCAGTGTGGACGCCGTTGGTCACGTGGTCGATCGGCACCTCCGCCTCGGGCAGATCGGGCCACAGCGACTGCCACATGCGCCGCGAGACCTGGCCGTGCAGCTCGCTGACGCCGTTGGCGAGGCCCGCGGTGCGCAGCGCGAGCACCGTCATGCTGAACTGGGGGCCCCACGCGTAATCGTGGCGGCCGAGCGCGAGGAAGCGCTCGCGGTCCAGCCCCAGGCAGCCCCAGTAGTGGCCGAAGAAGCGGTCCATCAGGTCGAAGCCGAACGCGTCGTTGCCCGCAGGCACAGGGGTGTGGGTGGTGAAGAGCGCGTTGGCCCGCGCGGCCCACAGCGCGGCATCGAACGGCAGGCCCTCGTCCTGGACCAGCTCGCGGATGCGCTCCAGTTGCAGGAAGGCCGCGTGGCCCTCGTTCAGGTGCCACACGGTCGGCCGGTAGCCCAGCGCGCGGAGTGCGCGCACCCCGCCGATGCCGAGGACAACCTCCTGGGAGATGCGGATCTGCACGTCGCCGCCGTAGAGCCGCGCGGACAGCTCGCGGTCCTCGGGTGCGTTCTGCTCAACGTCGGTGTCCATGAGGAAGATGGGCACGCGGCCGACCTGGATGCGCCACACCTTCGCGTACACCTGGCGGCCGGAAAGGTCGACATGGACGAGGACTTCATGGCCTGCCGCATCGAGCGCAGGCCGCGCGGGCACCTCCGCGAAGTCGAGCTTCTCGTAGATCGCCTGTTGCCGGCCGTCCGCGTCGATGCGCTGCTGGAAATAGCCCTGCGGATAGAGGAATCCGACGCCCACGAAGGGCAGATCGAGGTCGCTCGCCGTCTTGCAGTGGTCGCCGGCCAGGATGCCCAGGCCGCCCGAGTAGATCGGCAGGCTCTCGTGCAGACCAAACTCGGCGGAGAAGTAGGCGATGCACTGGTCAGCGGGCTCGGGATAGTGCTTCGCGTGCCAGGTCGTGCCCGGCTCGGGGTTCATGTACGCATCGAAGTCCCGCATGACCTCGCCGTAGCGCAGGAGAAAGGACTCGTCCGATGCGGCCCAGTCGAGCCGGCGCTGGCTGACCCGCCGGAGGAACTTGACGGGATTGTGGTTGACCTGCTTCCATACGTTGGGATCGATATCGTGGTATAGCGACTGGGCGGCCGGATTCCAGCTCCACCACAGGTTGTACGCCAGCTCGCTGAGGCGAGCGATCTTCTGACTCGGGGTCGAATAGACCGCAACATGACCTATCGTCTTCACTAACAACTCCTCTGACATTGGCGCACCGCCCTGGCGCGCCCGGCAATTTGGGTATCGTATCGGTTCATTTTAGGAGAGAACGCCCCCTGTGTCCAATCAGGTCCGCAGAGACCTCCCGCGGCGGCATAACGCAGCGCGCGAATTCGTGACAAGTCGTGGTAGAATCAACGTGCATGCCAGTCGACGGAATGGAGAAGACGATGTCCCCACACGAGGCGCCCAGCCAGCGCAGACAATGGTATCCCGAACAGCCGCAACGGCCGCGGCGGTACCTGTTGGCCAACAAGCCCTACGACGTGCTGTCCGAGTTCAACGATCCCGAGGACCGGCCCACGCTGGCCGATTTCGTGTCTGTGCCCGGGCTGGAGCCCGCGGGCCGGCTCGACCAGGACAGCGAGGGTCTGCTCGTGCTCACCGACGACGGCGAGTTGGCGCACCAGCTGACGCATCCCGACTACCATCTGCCGAAGACCTACCTGGTCCAGGTGGAGGGCGTGCTCCCCGCGGACGCGTTGCAGAGGCTGCGGCAGGGGGTCAGCGTGAAGGGCGAGACGACGGACGCGGCCGAGGTGGAGCTGCTCGAGCGCGCGCCAGACCTGCCGCCGCGGGCCCGGCCCGTGCGCGACGATCTCGAGACGAGCTGGCTGCGCATGGTCATTCGCGAGGGCAAGAAACGGCAGATCCGCCACATGACCGCAGCGGTGGGGCATCCGACGCTGCGCCTGGTGCGGGTGGCCATCGGTCCGATCACGCTGCGCGGCCTGGCGCCGGGCGAGTGGCGTGACATGGAGGAGTCCGAGCTGGCACGGCTGCGTCGCATCCTGCGGGACGTGCAGGCCCAGCAGCCCGCGCCCCGCAAGCAGCAGCCCACGGCCAAGCCGTTTCGGCCGTTCCGGGGCATCGGCCGCGGCAGATCGGGCCGGTAGGGCGAAGTAGCAGTGAGGTAGCACGATGAACAAAGAAAATCCATCCCTGGAAGTCGGATTTCTGAGGCCGCCCCAGGCCACCCTGCGCGGCCTGGAGTCGATGGAGGCCGAGGCGCCGTCCCAGCCGGCGTTTCGTGATCTGGGCCGGGTGGAAGCGATGCAGCGCGTGGAAGACCTGGTCGCTGCCGGCGTCGCCCCGCGCGGTCTGCTCGAGGGCGGCGCGCCGGTGGACGACCGCCAGCTGGAGGTCATCATCGGCGAGGTCAACTTCCTGCCCGCCTGGTTCCTCCAGGTGGGCGCGCAGACTGCGTCCGCGGTGTGCAAGATCGAGGCTTCGGGGGTCAATTACCAGGGGGCGCGGGGCTCGTGGTGCGGGACCGGCTTCCTGGTGGCCCCCGGCATCCTGCTGACCAACAACCACGTCCTCAACTCGGCCGACGTGGCGCGCGGTGCGGTGTGCATCTTCAACTACCAGTACGAACGCGACGGGATGCTGGGCTCGACCCGGGGTTATCGCCTCGATCCGGACCGGCTCTTCATTACCAGTCCGGCCATCGGCGGGCTGGACTTCACCTTCGTCTGGGTGCAGGACGAGCCGGGCAGCGAGTTCGGCTTCGTCGCGCTGGACCGCAACGCCTTCGCCATCCGCGACCGGGAGTACGTCAACGTCATCCAGCATCCTGCGGGCCGGCCCAAGAGCGTCGTGTTGCAGGACAACCGGGTGCGCCGCCAGGACGAGTCGCTGGTGCACTACACATCGGACACGGAGCCGGGCAGTTCCGGCAGCTGCGTCTTCAACAATCTCTGGACGCCCGTCGCGCTGCACCATGCCTCCCGGCCTGCAGGGCCTGAGGACGAGCAGGCGGGGTTCGCCTACCTCAACGAGGGCATCAAGTTCACCGCGATCGCCACGCACCTGGAGCAAGTGGTGCAACAGGGTGGCGCGGACCGCCGCGCGGCAGAGGAGGTGCTGGCCGCGTTCGACGGCAGCGATGCACTGCTCGGCTTCTTCGGCTCGCTCGGCCGTACGGGCGCGGGCTCGGCTGACCCGCTGGAGACCGTCGTGACGAGCTACCAGGGCGAGTTGCAGGACGTCGACGTGGCCTTCTGGAACGTCGAATGGTTCAACCGCCGGCCCGAAAAGCTGCCCGACGTGGCCCAGGTGATCAAGAACATGAACCTGGACGTCTGGGCCTTCGAGGAGAGCTCGCCCGGGGTGACGCAGCAGCTCGTCGACCACCTGCGCGACCAGTACGGCATGGAGTTCGGCATGGCCGCCGCGGATCCGCACGCATCCGAAGGAGTCCAGAGCACCACGCTGATCTGGAACAAGGGGACGGTGCGCGGTGCGATCGAAGCGTGGCCTGACGAGATCGACAAGTGGTTCGAGGTGCACAGCACGCAGTTCGACCAACTGGGCCTCGAGGCGGTGGAGGGCAAGGTATTCCCGCGCAAGCCGGGCCTGTTCCACTTCACCGCGATCACCGAGCCGGGCGCGCCCGCCTTCGACTTCTACCTGGTGCCGCTGCACCTGAAGGCGATGGACGAGGGGAGCAAGCGCCGCCGCATGGCGGCCGCCATCCTGGGCGCGGCCGTCCAGCGCATGATCACAGTGCATCAGAAGGACGCGGACTGGGTGCTGGGCGGCGACTTCAACGCGCAGCTGGCGTCGCAGGACTTCGCCAGCCTGCTGGGCAAGGAGATGGTGGCGATCAGCGCGCAGGACGAGGCGCAGGGCGCGTTCTCCTACCTCAAGCGGCCGAAGTCGCTCATCGATCACATCTTCCTGTCGGCCAACCTGGCGCAGACGTACGGCGAGGGCGACTTCTTCGTCGTGGCCGCAGACAAGACACTGCCGAAATACGTGAAGCGGCTCAGCGACCACCGGCCCGTGCTGGTGCGGCTGAGCCTGAAGC
>CAZMIS010000149.1:0-9393 GCA_964566325.1 uncultured Anaerolineales bacterium | reverse complement strand
ACCGCCCAGTATACTCGCTCTCACCGCAATGCGAGCGAATTAGTTGGAGTAGATGGGGGTGACCCCGCCCCTACTTACAACGCCGCAGTGCGTGAGAACCTGAACCCCCGCAGCGTCTGCCCTGGGCGTCGAATCTGGCGATCTACCACCCAGGGCAGGCATGGGCATCTTCGGTTGGACGTTCGAAACGCCCAACCAGGAACAAGCCTGGCATCCTCTCTCCTGACGACAACGTGCGTGGTCTTACTGCAGGGAAGCTGCCTGGGGCCGCAACACACCGGAACCCAACGTAGCCGAACTGACCCGTCGGGTAGCTGTAGCTGCGGCTCGCCACGCGCACGTCGGTGTCGTTGTCGTACCACCTGCCCCCGCGCACCAGCCGATAGGTTCCCGACGTTGGACCGGTCGGATTGTTGGGAGGCGAGCTGTCGTAATAGGTGTTGCCGTACCAGTCGTTGACCCACTCCCACACGTTGCCCGCCATGTCCAAAGCACCGTACGGGCTGGCCCCGGCCGGGTAGCTGCCCACCGCGTTGGTGTCGCCCACGCAATCCCCGAGGATGAAGAAGTTCGCCAGCGAACAGGTCGGCGCTGCATCGCCCCACGGGAAAGCCCGCGTGTCGCTTGCCCCACGCGCCGCCTTCTCCCACTCCGCCTCCGTCGGCAGCCGCTTCCCCGCCCACCGGCAGTACGCATCCGCCTGATACCAGCTCACGTAGATCACCGGGTAGTTGGCGAATGCCGGGTTATCGTAGTACGACGAGCGGGTGTACGACGTAACGTCAGCCGGCGCGGTGCAGCTTCCCGCTGCCACGCACTGCGCATACTGCGCGTTCGTCACCTCGGTGCGGTCGATATAGTACGCGTCGAGGTAGACCGTGTGCAGCGGCGACTCATCAGAGCAGCACCAGTACCCGCCGTTGTGCGCCGGGTCGCAGCCCATCTGGAATGCTCCCGCCGGCACTGACACCATGTCGCCGCTGGATGGGCCATACATGTTCAGACCACTCACGGGCAGGTAGAGACGGTACCCGGCGTCGGATTGGTTCGCTTCGGGTCGTCCTGGCCCCTGGCCGGTGGCCATGCTACCGGCAGGCGGGAGCAACGTGAGTAGGGCAGCGAGGGTGAAATGAAGCAGCAGGGTGCAGTTCACGGCCGGGCCTCCTGGTGGTAATCATTTTCAGACAGGGCCGCCATGGTGTCGGTCAAGAAGGGTCAGTGACCCGGATATTGTATGACAGCGTGACAGAAAGCGCCAACGGACCCGCGTGTCCGATGCCTGGATCGCACCCCTGTCTTCGGAAATCGTCCTCATTGACCAATAATGGTGTCAGATTAGTCTTGTCCGAATTGGACTAACTTCGGTTAGGCTAGAGAGGTGCACCATGTTCGTCGATCGCGAGTTCGAATTGGCTTCGATGGAGGCCGCCTGGCACTCCGAGCCCGGTCGCGCCACCGACAACCGCCTCGCGCGGGCGAGTGCGCCGAGGCGGCGCCTGCGACGGCCCGGGCACGCGGGATCGCGTCTGTCACGGGACCGGCGCACTCGCCCCTACAAGCAACACGCGTGATGCGCGCGCCCCTCCACCCCGCGCGGTTTCGACCCCGCGGCCCCCTCGTGGTACACTCCCCCCATCACGCGCACCACCGAGAGGACACCCATGACCGACCACCCGCCCATCCTGGCCTACCTGCTGGCCCACCAGGACGACATGACCCGCGACCTCGTCCGCCTCGTCGAAATGGAGTCGCCCAGCGACGACAAGCCCAGCCTCGACCGCCTGGCCGCCCACCTCCTCGCGGAGGCGCAGGCCCTGGGCGCGGACGCTGAGCTGCTGCCCCATCCGGAGGCGGGCGCCATCCTCCGCGCGCGCTGGGGCGCGCACCACGCAGGCGGCCTGCTCCTGCTGTGCCACATGGACACGGTGTGGGACCTCCACACGCTGGCGCAGCGGCCGGTGCGCATCGAGGACGGCCGGCTCTACGGCCCGGGTGCGTTCGACATGAAGGGCGGCATCGTCAACGCGCTGTGGGCCATCCGCGCGCTCCAGGCCAACGGGCATATGCCCGATCGCCGCATCACGCTGCTCGTCACCGCTGACGAGGAGACGGGCAGCGCGACGTCGCGCGCGGTCATCGAGGCCGAGGCGCCGGCGCACGACGCGGTGCTCGTGCTCGAGCCCGCGCACCCGCCGCACGGCGCGCTCAAGACCTGGCGCAAGGGGGTGGGCGAGTACCGGCTGGAGGTGAAGGGCGTGGCCAGCCACGCGGGCGCGGCGCACGAAGCGGGCGTCAACGCGCTCGAGGAGCTGGCCCACCAGGTGCTGGCCATCCAGGCCCTGACCGACTACGGCCGGGGCACCACGGTCAACGTGGGCGTCGCGGGCGGCGGCACGCGCGATAACGTGGTGCCCGACCACGCCTGGGCGCTGATCGACGTGCGCGTGATGAACGCGGCGGAGGCGGAGCGGCTGCACCGCGCGCTGACCTCCCTGCAGCCCCACGTGAAGGGCGCGAGCGTGACGGTGACGGGCGGGATGAACCGCCCGCCGATGGAGCGGACGCCGGACGGCGTGGCGCTCTTCCGCCGCGCGGCGGCGGTCGCCGCGGGCCTGGGCTTTGCGGTGGACGAGGTCGGGACCGGCGGCGGCTCGGACGGCAATTTCACGGCTGCGCTGGGCGTGCCCACGCTCGACGGCCTGGGCGTGACGGGCGACGGTGCGCACGCGGTGCACGAGCACGTGGTCCTGAGCTCGCTGCCCGAACGCGCCGCACTGCTCGCGGGGCTGCTCTGCGACTGACGGGGGATCAGCCGCGTCTGAGACCTCCGAGGTCTCGGAGACCTCGGAGGTCTTCGCCTGCGATTGTCAGGCCACCCTACGGCGGGCCAGAGACCTCGGAGGTCTTCGCCTGCGAGATCCGGCTTTGCCGGATTAGCACTTCTGTGCTATGATTGCCAGGAAAAACCATGATGACCACCGCGCGCACCCAGCTCACCGCGTCGCAGGCCGCACTTGCCGCCCTGCCCGCGGACCGCAAGATCTTCCTCGAAGGCATTGCCGGGACGGGGAAGACGACCGCGGCCGTCGCGCGGCTGGAACACCTGCTCCGCGCGGGCGTGCCGGGCAGCGACATCCTGGTCGTCCTGCCCCAGCGCACCCTGGCCGCGCCCTACCAGGCGCTCCTGCACAGCCCCGATACGCCCGCGGGGGGCGAGGTCACGCTCGTCACGGTGGGCGGCCTCGGCCAGCGGATGATCGAGTTGTATTGGCCGCTCATCGCGGGGCCGGCCGGCTTCGCGCAGCCTGACAGGCCGCCCGTGTTCCTGACCCTCGAGACCGCGCAGTATTTCATGGCCCGGATCGTGCGGCCCATGCTGGAGGCTGGCGCGTTCGATGCGGTGCGCGTGGAGCGCAACCGGCTCTACAGCCAGGTGCTGGACAACCTGAACAAGGCCGCGGTGGTGGGCTTCGACCCATCGGAGATCGGGCCGCGGCTCAAGGCCGCCTCCCTGGGCGATTCGGTCCAGCTGCGCGTCTACGATGAGGCGCAGGAGGCCGCGTCGCGCTTCCGCGCCTACTGCCTCGCGCACAACCTGCTCGACTTCTCCCTCCAGATGGAGGTGTTCGCGCGCCACCTGTGGCCGCTGCGGGCGTGCCGCGAGTACCTCATGGCGCGCTACCGCCACCTGGTCATCGACAACGTGGAGGAGGACACGCCGGTCGCCCACGACATCCTCCTCGATTGGCTGCCGCACGCGCGCTCCGCGTGCGTGGTGTACGACGCGGGGGGCGGCTATCGCCGCTTCCTCGGCGCGGATCCCGCCAGCGGCTACCGGCTGAAGGCGCTGTGCGACGAACCGGTGCCGTTCGAGGCGTCGTTCGTCACCTCGCCCGCGGTGCAGGGGCTGAGCCATGCGTTCCGCCGCGCGCTGCGCCCCAAGCCGCGCGCCGGCGAGGTGGCGCCGACCATGGGCCGCAACACGTCGCCTCTCCTGGCCGAGGAGCTCGACTTCGACGCGCCGCCCGGCCGGCATGCCGTCGGGCATGCCGGCACGCCCGCTCCCACCGTAGCGGCGTTGGCCGGGTCTCCCGCCGGGTCCGCGCCCCCCTGGCTCGGCAGCCTCGAGGTGGACGGCCGGCGCTACTACCACCAGATGCTCGACTGGGTGGCCGACCGCATCGCGGTCCTGGTGCACGACGAGGGCGTGCCGCCCGGCGAGATCGCGGTGGTCGCGCCGTTCGTGGGCGGCGGGCTGCGCTTCTCGCTGGAGAACCGCCTGGCGCAGCACGGCGTCGCGGTGCGCTCGCACCGGCCGTCGCGCGCGCTGCGGGAGGAGCCGGCCACCCTCTGCCTCCTCACGTGGGCCGCGCTCTGCCACCCGGCCTGGCGCATCCGCCCAACGCCCTTCGACGTGGCGCAGGCGCTGATGCTCACGATCGCGGACATGGACCTGGTGCGCGCACAGCTGCTGGCGGACATCGCATACCGCACGCGCGACGAGGTCCCGGTCCTGACGTCGTTCGCGGACATCGAGCCCGCGATGCAGGAGCGCATCACCTTCCTCCTGGGCGGCCGCTATGAAGGGCTGCGCACCTGGCTCGGGGCGCATACGGTGGCGGCCAACGCTGCTGCGGCGGGCGCTGCGGCAGGCGCTGCGGCAGGCGCTGCGGCAGGCGCTGCGGCAGGCGCTGCTCCGCAGCGCGGGGGCCGGACGCGCGGCGCCAGGGCGCGGGGGCGGAGCGAGCTGGACCATTTCCTGGCGCGGCTCTTCGGCGAGCTGCTCTCCCAGCCCGGCTACGGCTTCCACGCCAGCTTCGACGCGGGCGAGGTGACGGCCAAGGTGATCGAGTCCGCGCGCAAGTTCCGGCAGGCCATGGCCGCTGCCGGCGGGGCCGCTGCGGGCGAGGCCGCTGGCGCGGCGAGGGGTTCGCTGGGCCGGGAGTACGTCGAGCTGGTGCACGACGGCGTCGTCGCGGCGCAGTACGTGCGCAGCTGGCAGCGCCAGCCGCAGGACGCGGTGCTGATCGCGCCCGCGTACACCTTCCTGATGAGCAACGCGCCGGTGGACCACCAGTTCTGGCTCGACATCGGCGCGACGGGGTGGTGGGAACGGCTCAACCAGCCGCTGACGCACCCCTACATCCTGAGCCGGCGCTGGGAGTCGGGCGCGGGCTGGACCGATTTCGACGAGTACCTCGCGCGGCAGGAGGCGATGGCCGAGCTGGTGATCGGGCTGGTGCACCGCTGCCGGCGCCAGATTCACCTGGGCATCAGCGAGCTGAGCGAGTCGGGCAGCGACCAGCGCGGCACGCTTCTGCGCACCGTCCAGCACGTGTTGCGCGCCGCGCAGCCCCCCAGGCAGGAGCCGTGATGGCGTTCGTCCCGAGACCCAAGCAGGCCGAGGTGTTGGCCTATCGCGGCGGCATGATGGGCGTGTCCGCGGTGCCCGGCAGCGGCAAGACGCACGTCCTGTCGGCCCTGGCCGCGCAGCTCGTGGCCGATGCGGGCCTGGCCGACGACCAGGAGGTGCTGATCGTCACCCTGGTCAACTCGGCCGTGGACAACTTCTCCACCCGCGTGGACGAGTTCATCAAGGCGCGCGGCCTGTTGCCTCGCGTCGGATACCGCGTGCGCACCCTGCACGGGCTGGCCCACGACATCGTGCGCGAGCGGCCCACGCTGGTCGGACTGAGCGAGGATTTCCGCATCGCGGACGAGCAGGAGACCGGCCAGATCCTGCAGGCCGCGGTCTCGGCCTGGGTGAGCGCCCATCCCGACGCGCTGCTGCCGTGGATCGACCCGGGGCTCGAGGAACGCCGGATCGACTGGGTGCGCGAAGACCCATGGCCCGACCTGGTGCGCAACATCGCGGGCGATTTCATCCGGCTGGCCAAGGACCTGGGGCTGACGCCCGAGGCGGTGGCCGAGCGCCTCGATGCGCTGCCCACCGAGCCGCCGCTCCTGGCGATGGGTGCGGCCATCTACGCGGACTATCAGCAGAGCCTCGCGTACCGCGCTGCGCTCGACTACGACGACCTGATCGGCTACGCGCTTGCGGCGCTGAAGAAGGATGAGGACTACCTGCTGCGGCTGCGGGCGCGCTGGCCCTTCATCCTGGAGGACGAGGCGCAGGACTCGAGCCGGCTGCAGGAGCAGATCCTGCGGCTGCTGGCCGGGCCGGGCGGCAACTGGGTGCGCGTGGGCGATCCGAACCAGGCCATCTACGAGACGTTCACCACGGCTAACCCGCGCTACCTGCGCGAGTTCCTCGAGGAGGCGGGCGTCGACGCGCGCACGCTGCCCAACTCCGGGCGCTCCACCGAGAGCATCATCGCCCTGGCCAACCTGCTGGTGGATTGGTCGCGCGCCGACCACCCCGTGGCGGAGCTGCGCGACGCGCTGGCCCTGCCCCACATCCAGCCCGCGCCGCCCGGCGACCCGCAGCCCAATCCGCCGGATGACCCGAGCGGGGTCCGGCTGCCGCCGGGCAAGTACAACCCGGCGGAGGAGCTGGAGGCCATCACCAAGTCGCTGCGGCGGTGGCTGCCCGCGCACCCCGAGGAGACCGCCGCGATCCTCGTGCCGACGAACCAGCGCGGGGAGGTGGTCGTCAACGCGCTCAAGGCGCACGGGATCGAGTACGTCGAGCTGCTGCGCAGCACGCGCGCCACGCGCACCCACGCAGGCGCGCTGGGCAACATCCTGGCCAGCCTGGCCGACCCGGCCTCGTCCCGCAAGCTGGCCACGGCCTACCGGGTGTGGCGGCGCCACGACCGCGACGATGCGGACGCCAACAAGCGCATGGACCGCCTGGCAAAGCGCATCGAGGCCTGCCGCAACGTGGAGGAGTTCCTGTGGCCCCGGCCCGAGGCGGACGATCTCACGTGCATCGAGCTGCCCGATGCGGACCCGATCTACGAGGAACACCTGGCGCAGTTCCGCGCCGTCATGCGGCGCTGGCAGAGCGCGGCCTCCCTGCCCATCGACCAGCTTCTGATCACGATCGGCCAGGACCTGTTCGACAAGCCGGGCGAGCTGGCCCTGACGCACAAGCTGGCCGGCGCGCTGCGCCAGGCGCAGGCCGTCCACGTCGATTGGCGGCTGCCGGAATTGATCGACGAGCTGGCGGCCATCGCGCGCAACGAGCGCAAGTTCCAGGGCTTCTCCGACGAGGACACGAGCTTCGATCCCGACGCGCACCGGGGCAAGGTCACCGTGGCGACCAGCCACAAGGCGAAGGGGCTGGAGTGGGACCGCGTCTACCTCACCTCGGTGAACGCGTACGACTTCCCCGCGGCCCTGGCGGGCGACTCGTTCATTGCGGAGCGCTGGTACATCCGCGATGGCCTGAACCTGCAGGCGGAGGCGCTCGGCCAACTGGAGGCGCTGGCCCGCGGGGCCGGCCTCCCCGGCCTGGGCGATCCGTCCGCGGCCGCGCGCGTCGACTATGCGGCCGAGCGCCTGCGGCTGCTCTACGTGGGCATCACCCGCGCGCGCAAGGAGCTGATCGTGAGCTCGAACACGGGCCGCTACGGCAAGGTCGCGCCGGCCGCCGCGCTGATCGCCCTGCGCGAGGCGTGGGTGCAGGCCCGCGCGCTGCAGGAAGAGTGGAGTGATGAGTAGGAATCCCAAATACCGCTGTCGGCGCAGGCGCCAGCATCCTTCGACTGCGCTCCCTTCGGTCGCTCCGCTCAGGCTGCCTGATCTCGGTCGCATTTGGATCTACTGGAGTGTCGAGTGAGCCCATGGCAGAACTGACCGACTTCGTGTTCACCCAGGCGAATCTTCAGGATTATGTCGAGTGCCGGCGGCGCTTCCAGCTGCGCCACCTGCTGCAGCTCGCCTGGCCTGCGGTCGAGGCCGAGCCGGCGGGCGAACACGAGCTGCACATGGGCCAGGGCGAGACCTTCCACCGGCTGATCCACCAGCACCGGCTCGGCATTCCCGTGGCCGAGGCGCCGGACGACGAGGACGGCCCGCTCGCCCGCTGGTGGCAGGCCTACCGGGCCGCGCCGCCCGCCAACCTGCCCGAGATCCAGTACCCCGAGATCTCGCTGTCCGCGCCGCTCGGCGGGCAGCGGCTGGTGGCCAAGCTCGACCTGGTCGCGGTGGCGCCGGGCCGCCGCGCGGTGATCGTCGACTGGAAGACGTCGGCGCGGCGTCCCACGCGCAGCTGGCTGATGGGCCGGCTGCAGACGCGCGTCTATCGCTACGTGCTGGCGCAGGCCGGCGCGCACCTCAACGGCGACGCGGGGCCGTGGCGGCCCGAGCAGATCAGCATGCTCTACTGGTTTGCCAACGAGCCGGAGCAGCCCGAGCTGCTGCCCTACGACGAAGCGCAGCTGGCCGCGGACGGCCGGCACCTGCTGGGCCTCGCCCGGGCCATCGCGGCCGCGGGGGAGGATGACTTTCCGAAGACCGACGACGTGCGCCGCTGCCGCTTCTGCCCCTACCGCTCCCTGTGTGACCGCGGCGCGGAGGCCGGCTCGCTGCACGACGCGGACGCGGACGACGTCGATGAGCCCCGCGATGCTTTCGACTGGGACGCGGGGTTCGATTTCGAGCAGATCGCGGAGATCGCGTTTTAGGCGGGTTGAAGGTCAAATCTCACACGGAAGGCACCATGCGCGAATGGAATGAACCCAAGACGATCGACGTATCGCGGGCGCTGCGCGCGGCCGTAGGCGGCCACCCGCTGGTGGCCGAGGCGCTGGCGCGGCGCGGCATCACGCAGCCCGCGCAGGCACGCGCGTTCCTGGACCCCGACCACTACATCCCCAGCGCGCCCGCCGCGCTGCCGGGACTCAGCCGCGCGGTCACGCGGCTGCGGCGGGCCCTGGCCCGGCGCGAGGCCGTCTGCGTCTGGGGCGACTTCGACGTCGACGGCCAGACCGCTACCGCCCTGCTGGCGTCGGCCCTGCGCGACCTGGGCGGCAACGTCACCTACCACGTGCCGAACCGGGAGACGGAGGGCCACGGCATCGCGCTGCCGGCCCTCGAGCAGGTGATCGCACAGGGCGCCCGGGTGATCCTCACCTGCGACACGGGCATCTCCGCGCATGAGGCGGTCGCGTTCGCGCTAAGCCGGGGCGTCGACGTGGTCATCACCGACCATCACGACCTGCCCCCCACCCTGCCGGATGCCGCCGCCATCGTCAACCCGAAGCTGCTCGGCGAGCGAGGAGGGGGCGGCGACCAGGGCGGCGGCCCCGTGCACCTCCTGCACGACCTCCCCGGCGCCGGCGTGGCCTACAAGCTTGCGGAGGCGCTCTACAGCGCCGCGGGCCGCGCGGAGGACGCCCTCGCACACGCGGACCTCGCGGCGCTCGGCATCATCGCATGATGCTCTATCCGCTGGTCTTTGTTTTGGGAGTGAGTATCTGGCGTCGA
>CAZMIS010000148.1:0-9403 GCA_964566325.1 uncultured Anaerolineales bacterium | reverse complement strand
ACGATCGCAGGAGCCGATGAGGCTCTGCTGACCGCGATCCGGGCCCTGGACAAGGCCGCTGAGAAGGGCGTCATCCACAAGAACGCTGCCGCGCGGCGCAAGTCCCGCCTGATGCTGGCGATGAACAAGGCGCGCCAGGCCGCCAAGTAGGCGCCGGTACGTTTCCCTTCATGCCGATCGGCGCCCAAGGGCGCCGATTTTTGCGTTAAGGTCCCCACTCGCGGCCGGCCATTTGCCGCAGAGGTCACAGAGGTCGCAGAAAGGGCGAGAGACCGTTGTTCCTTCCACTTCTCTGCGTGCTCTGCGGTCTCTGTGGCTAAGAGTGCTCTACAGCTGTAGTTGCTGGTCGGCCTGCCGTGCGGCCCGTGCGGCTGACGGGGCAATCACCAGCCGGTAGCCCACTCCGCGAACAGTCACCAGCAGCGCGGGCCGCGTGGGATCGGCCTCGATCTTCTCCCGCAGCCAGTGGATGTGCACGTCGAGCGTGCGGGTGTCCCCCAGGTAATGGGTCTCCCAGATGTCGCTCATCAGGCTCTCGCGCGAAATCACCTGGTTCGGACGCTGCAGGAAGGTCGCCAGCAGCTCACACTGCTTGGGCGTCAGGCGCGCCTGGCCCTGGGGGCTCTTCACGAGGCGCGTCATCAGGTTCAACTCGATCGGGCCGGCCTTCAGGACCGGCGGCGCCAGCGAGCTCAACGCCTTGCCCACCGTCTCCCGCAGCCGGCGCGGGGTGAACGGCCGGACGAGACGATCCTCGCAGTCGATGTGCTGGTTCTCGCTGCGCTCGCAGATCAACACGCGGCGCGCCTGGGGCAGCTTGCGCCGTACCTCACGGCAGAGGCGCTCACCAGAGAAGTGGGAGTTCAGGGGGTTGATGACAACAATTGCTGGCTGAAGCTGGCGAGCGAGGTCCAGGCCCATCGTCTGGGTGCGCGCGAAGACGACATTGGCGCCCTCCTGCTCGATCGCCTGCCACACCTTCTCGTAACCCGGATCCTCACGGCCGATGTAGAGGATATGGGTGAGCCTGGCAGCGGATGAATTCCGGCTCATGATGCACCCTCCTCCCAACCCTGACCAGCGGCACCATTATAGCCTATGATGGGCGCACAGGTCAACAGATTGACCTTTGCCTGAGGCCGTGTTAGAATCGCTTCGATGCCTTCCATGCCAGACAACGACGTGCCCGGCCACGTCCGAACCATTGTCGTCATCCCTACGTACAACGAAGCAGAGAATCTACCGGGCCTGGTGGCAGAACTGCATGCATTAGCCGTGCCCGGCCTCTCTATTCTCGTGGTCGATGATAACTCTCCCGACGGCACCGGCCGCGTGGCCGATAGCCTGGCTCAGCGCCTGCCCGGCGTGCTGCAGGTGCACCACCGCGCGGGCAAGGACGGCCTGGGCCGGGCCTACCTCGACGGATTCGGCATCGCGCTCGAAGCCGGCGCGGACTATATCGTGCAGATGGATGCCGACTTCTCGCATCCGCCAGCCACCCTCCCCACCATGCTATCCCTGATGAACCGCTACGACGTCGTGGTGGGCTCGCGCTACGTCTCCGGCGGCCAGCTCGACGAGCGATGGAGCTGGTGGCGCCGCTTTCTCAGCTGGTGGGCCAACGAAGTGTGGTCCAGACACATCCTGGGCATCTCGGTGCGCGACATCACCGCCGGCTTCAAGTGCTGGCGGCGAGCGGCGCTCCTGGACATCGGCCTGGACCGCGTCCGATCGAACGGCTATGCATTCCAGGTCGAGATGGCCTACCTGGCCGAGCGACTGGGCTTCCGCGTCAAAGAGATCCCGATCTACTTCGAGGACCGGCGCATCGGCAGGTCGAAGATGGATGTGCCCGTCAAGCTGCAGGGCGCGCTCGACGTGATACGCATCCGCTACCGTCACCGGCACGTCGAACAGCGTGCGACGAGCCAGCCTGCCCTTCCGACCCGACCGTAAGCCCACCATCTCAGCACCCGAGGCGAACTTGAACCCTTCCCGCAGAGCCGACGCGCTGATCATCCTGGCCCTGCTTCTGCTGCCCTTGTTATGGTTTGCACCCCAGGTCCTGGGCGATCGCACGATCCTCCCGGCGGACAACCTGTTCCAATACCCGCCATGGCAGGCCTACCGCGGCGAATTCGGCGTCGGGACCCCCACCAACGGCCTGATCAGCGACCTCGTGCTGGAAAACGTCCAGTGGAAGTCGTTCATCGTCGATGCGCTGAAGGCCGGCAGGCCCGCGGACATTCTGTGGAACCCGCGCTCGTTCGCGGGCGTGCCCTTCTTCGCCGCGGGGCAGCAATCGGCCGGCTATCCGCTCAGCCTCCTGTTCTACATCATGAAGGATCTGTGGCGCGCGTACGGCGTCTTCACGTGGCTGCAGATCGGCCTGGCATCGGTCTTCATGTACGTCTTCGGCCGGGTGCTGCGCCTTCGCCGCGCCGCGGCCGTCTTCGCCGCGATCGTCTTCGCCTATTCCGGCTTCTTCATCGTCAGCGTGAACTTCAGCATGGTGATCGCGGCCGCGGCCTGGCTGCCCCTGCTGCTGGCGTGCGTCGAGCTGATCGTGCGGCGCCAGGAGGAACGGGGCGAGCGCACCCACGTGCCCGTGCCGTACGTGGCGCTCGGTGCGGGCGCGCTGGCCATGCAGATCCTGGCCGGCCACGTCGAGATCACCTACTACACCCTGATGGTGGCCGCCGCGTACGCGCTGTGGCGGCTGATCGGGGCCTGGCGCACCCTGCGCCGTTGGCAGACGGTCGTGCGTCTGGCCGCGTGGCTGCTCGCCATGGTGGCGCTCGGCGTGGCACTGGGCGGCGTCCAGATCCTGCCGCTCTACGAACTGGTGCGCCAGAGCTTCCGCGAGGGATCGGCCACGCTGCAGCAGGTGCGCGACTGGGCCTGGCCCTCACGGCAGATCGTCACCTTCCTGCTGCCCGACTTCTACGGCAACCCGACGCACCACAGCTATTTCGACATCTGGCAGCGCGCGGTCGTCCCGGTCACGCAGAACGCGTTGGGCGAGCCGCTGAGCACGATCGACTGGGGCGTCAAGAACTACGTGGAGGGCGGCAACTATCTCGGCATCCCCGCGCTGCTCGCGGCCCTCATCGGCGTGCTGGCCGGGGTGGGCCGCCGCAGCGCCCGCCGCGGCCACACCTGGTTCTTCACGGTGCTCGCGGTGCTGTCGCTGCTGTTCGCGTTCGGGACGCCGCTCTACGCGGTGCTCTATTACGGCCTGCCGGGCTACAGCCAGCTGCACTCTGCCTTCCGCTGGGTGTTTCCCTACACGCTGAGCATGGCCGCGCTGGCGGGGTTCGGGGTAGATTGGGTTGCAGGTCTGAAGTTGAAGGTTGAAGGTGGGAACGAGGGCGCGCGACGCCCAACCTTCAACCTTCAACCTGCAACCCTTGCCGTTCGTTTCCTCCCCTTCGTCGCGATCGCGGCGGGCGCGGCCGCGCTGCTGCTCGTCCTCCTCAGCACGGTGCTGCCCGCGCCGTTCATCGCGCTGGGCGAACGGCTGCTGCACTGGGGTTTCTGGGCCGACCTGGCCACCACCCGCGGCTTCGCGGACGGCGCCATGTTCTGGAGCTACGAGGCGGTGCAGATTGCCCGCTTCGGCGCGGTGACGCTGCTGGCAAGGCTGGCGCTCCTGTGGCTCGCCCGCGGCCGGCCGCTGACGGCCGTGCTCGTGCTCGACCTGTGGCTCGTGGGCCACGGCTTCAACCCCGCGGTCGATCACCGGCTGCTCGACTTCACGCCGCCCTCCATCGAATTTCTGCAGGACCGGCAGGACGCGGCGCAGCCGTGGCGCCTGACGACGTTCGACGGCGAGGGCGAGAAGCTCCTCAACGCCAACTCGGCCATGCGGTACGGGCTGGAAGACGTGCGCGGCTACGACTCGATCATCCCGAAGCAATACGTCGAGTACATGCGGCGCATCCATCCGCAGGGCGAGCTGCTCTACAACCGCATCGCGCCGATCTACGCGACCCTCGGCGACCAGCCCAACGACGCCGCGCTGGACAACCCCCTGCTCCACCTGCTGGGCGTGCGCTACGTCATGACCACGCAGACGCTCTCCAACGAGGGCTACACGCTGGTCTACGACGACGAAGTGAAGATCTACGAGAGCGCCAAGGCGTTCCCCCGCGCGTTCATCGTGGGGCGGGCCGCGGCCGCGACCGGCCAGGCCGCGGCGCTGGACCTGCTCCAGGGGGTGGACCCGGCCGAGATCGTGGTGGTAGAGGGGCTGGCGCACGATGCGCTGCCGCCGGCCGCGTCGCCCCAGCTGCGCGAGGCGCGCTTCAGCCAGCGGGGCACGCGCGAGTACTTCATCGACATCAACATCAGCGACCGCGGCTGGCTGGTCGTCACGGACAACTTCTTCGACGGCTGGAAGGCGTATCTGCGACCGTTCGGCGTCGAGGGCGAGGGCGTGAACGAGCGCGGGGAGTCGATCGAGGAGCAGCTGCCGATCTACCGTGCGGACGGGACCTTCCGCGCCGTCTACCTGCCGAAGGCCGGCCAGTGGACCGTGCGCTTCGTCTACTCCCCGCGCAGCGTGCTGCTGGGTGCGTACCTCACGTTCCTCTCCGCAGTCTCCCTGTTGCTGCTGCTCGGCTGGTGGGCCTGGGGCCGCTGGTACAAGGGCGAAGGGAGCGAGGTCGGCACGGTCGCGAAGAACAGCGCGGTGCAGGTGGTCATGAGCCTCTTCAACCGGGGCATCGACTTCGCATTCGCCATGCTGCGGCTGCGCGTGCTGAGCCCCGAGGGAGAGGGCAGCTACGTCTTCGCCATCACCTTCTATCTCATCGCCGAGATCGTGACCCGCTTCGGCCTGGGCACGCTGCTGACGCGCGACGTGGCCTTCGATCGCAGCCGGGCGCGGCGGTATCTCACCAACGTGATCAGCCTGCGCTCGCTGCTGTGGCTGGTCAGCCTGCCCGTGATCGCGCTCGTCCTGCTCCTCTTCCAGCGCTCGCCCACGCCGTTGACGGGCGGGGAGATCCAGGCCATCGCACTCTTCGCGCTGGCACTCTTCTTCGCCAACATCGCGGACGCCGTGTCGTCGGTCTTCATGGCGTTCGAGAAGATGGAGTATCCCGCGTCGACTGCGACCGCGGTGACGGTGGGCAAGGTGGCGCTCAGCGGCCTCGTGCTGCTGCCGCCGTTCAACCTGGGGTTCGTCGGCCTGGCCGGCGTCGCAGTGCTGATGAACATCGCGCAGGTGATCTGGCTGTGGCTCCTGCTGGAGCGCAAGGTGCTGCGCCCCGTCGATGAGGCGATCAGTGCCCGGCACCTGGAGGCCCAGCCTGCCGGGCAGGGGGCGCAACCGCCGTCCCGGCAAAGCAGTGGCATCGATTGGGGCCTGCAGCGCTACATGCTGCGTGAGTCGGGCCCGCTCATGATCAACCACCTGCTCGCGACCGTGTTCTGGCGCGTCAGCCAGTTGGTGCTGCGCGGGGCCCTCAACCCGGCCGCGGTCGGCATCTTCTCCGCGGGCGTCAAGTACATCGACGGCCTGAACGTCATCCCGGCCTACTTCACCGCAGCCATTTTCCCGATGATGAGCCGCTACGCCCACGCGGGCGGCGACGCGCTGGTGAAGGCGTACCGCCTCGCGCTGCAGCTGCTCTTCATGGTCGCGCTGCCCACCGCGGTCTTCGTCACCTTCGCGGCCACGCCGCTGATCCAGATCCTCGGCGGCGCGGCGTACCTGCCCGATTCCGCGATCGCGCTGCGCATCATGATCTGGTCGATCCCGATCGGCTTCGTCAACTCCGTCACGCAGTACGTGCTGATCGCGGTGCACCAGCAGCGCTACCTGACCCGTGCATTCGTGATCGGGGTCGCGTTCGCCCTCATCAGCAACTGGCTGCTGGTGCCGCGCTACGGCGCGGTGGCCGCGGCAAGCCTGCTCATCCCCGCGGAGCTGTCGCTCTTCATCCCCTTCGCCTGGGCGGTGCATCGCTACGTCGCGCCGATGGCCTGGGGCCGCATGCTCGGCCGGCCGCTCTTGGCAACCGGCGCCAATGTGGCTATAGTATGGGGGCTCCAACGCCTCGGGCTGGGCCTGCTGTTCGCGCTCATGGCCGGCCTCGTTGCCTACATTGCCATCCTGCTTGGGCTGGGGACGTTCAGGGGCGAGGAGTTCGCCGTGCTGCGCAACGCGCTGGGGCGCCGCCTGCGCCGGCCCGTGCCCGACGCTTCCGCCTGACAGGGGGAACCATGAACGATCGCACCGTCCTCGAGCTCGAACACATCACCAAGTCGTACGGCGAGGTCGCGGCCCTGTCGGACGTCTCCCTGGCCGTCCGGCAGGGCGAGATCCACGCCATCCTGGGCGACAACAGCGCTGGCAAGACCACGCTCCTCAAGCTGCTCGCGGGCCTGCTGCCGCCCGAGAACCTCTCGGGAACGATCTCCGTGCTGGGCGAGGGGGCGGTCATTCGCCAGCCCCGCGACGCGATCAGGCACGGCATCGGCGTCGTGCCCCGGCGGCCGGGCATCTTTCCCGGGCTGACGGTCGCGGACAACATCGTGGTCGGCAAGGAGATGCAGGGGCTCATCGTCAACCAGGCACGCCTCCGCAAGGAGGCCGCCCGGCTCATGGAGATCGTGGGCCTGCGGCTCGACCCCGCGGACAAGGCGCAGAAGCTGACCCCGGCCCAGCAGCGCCTGCTGATGATCGCGCGGGCCCTGAGCCTCGGGACGCAGGTGGTCGTGCTCGATGAGCCGGCCGCGATCCTGACCTCGGGCCAGGACCTCAGCCAGCTCTTCCGCGCGGTCCGGTCGCTGGCCGAACGGGACATCGCCACGCTGTACATGACGCGGCGGCCCACCGAGGCGGTGCAGATCGGGGACACCATCAGCGTGCTGCGCGACGGCGAGATCGTCGCACGCACCGCGCGGGCGGATTTCGACGAGACCACGCTGATCCGGCAGATGCAGAGCCAACGCATCGGCGATGCGGGCTACGTCGATCACGACGACTTGGGCCAGCCGCGGGGCTGGCTGGACGGGATACGATCGTTGTTCACCGGCAACCGGGGGTAGGTGCAGAGGAGGTATCATCATGCGCATCGGAATCATCACGAGCGGCGGCGATGCACCTGGCATGAACGCGGCGATCCGTGCGATCACGCGCTGCGCGTTGGACCGCGGCGTGGAGGTGGTCGGCATCCATGAGGGCTGGCAGGGAGTCGTGGACGGCGGCGCCAAATTCCGCACCTTCGACTGGCGCAGCACCGGCGGCATCCTCCAGCTGGGGGGCACGATCCTCGGCACGGCACGGTCGGAGGCGTTCAGGACGCCGGCGGGCCGGCGCCAAGCCGCGCTCAACCTGGCCCTCGCGGGCATCGACGGCCTGGTCGTCATCGGCGGCGACGGTTCCCTCACCGGCGCGCTGCTGCTGTACCAGGAATGGGCCGAGCATCTGAAGGCGTTGGCCGCGGACGGCAGGATTCCCCCCGAGAAGGCCGAGAACCCCGCGCCCTTCCGCATCGTCGGCCTGCCCGGCTCGATCGACAACGACCAGTTCGGCACCGACATGAGCATCGGCGCGGACACGGCCCTCAACACCATCGTCGAGGCGGTCGACAAGCTCAAGTCGACCGCAGACTCGCACCAGCGCACGTTCGTGGTGGAGGTCATGGGCCGTCGCTGCGGCTACTTGGCCGTCATGGGCGCCGTGGCCACCGGCGCGGACTGGGTCCTCATTCCCGAAGAGGAGATGGACACCCGCTGGCACTACCGCATGGTAGAAGCGCTGCGCAACGGCCGGGAGGCCGGACGCCGGCACGATGTGCTCATCTTCGCGGAGGGCGCGCGGCACTCCGACGGCCTACCCATCCGCGCGGACACGCTCACCGAGATCCTGAAGAACCGCATGGGCGTCGAGGCGCGCGTGACCGTGCTGGGCCACGTGCAGCGCGGCGGCTCGCCCAGCGCGTTCGATCGCATCCTGGCCTCCCGGCTCGGCGCGGCCGCGGTGGAATACATCGCCGGTCCCGATCCGACGCCCGTGATGATCGGCCAGGTCCACAACATGACGAAGGCCACGCCGCTGGAAGAGGTCGTCGCCAAGAGCGCTGAGATCAACACCCAGATCGATCACGGCAACTTCGAGATGGCGCTGCAGATGCGCGGCCGCAGCTTCCTGGATTCGCTCCAGGTGCTCAAGACGCTGGCGCGGGCCCAGCCGAAGGCGGAGCTTGCCGAGCGCGGGCGCATCGCCATCATGACCGGCGGCCCCGATGCGCCGGGCATGAACGCCATCCTGCGCACCGCACTGCGCATCGGCCGGAACGAAGGCCAGGACGTCGTGGGCGTCCGCTTCGGGTTCGGCGGGCTGGCGCGGGGCGACGTGGTCGACCTGGGCTGGATGGACGTGCAGAACTGGATCAACCTGGGCGGCAGCGAGCTGGGCGCGGTGCGGTATGCGATGTCCGATGCGGACATCCCGCTCATGGCCGAGCAGATCAGGAAGTGGGATATCCGCGGCATCATCGCGGTGGGCGGGCTGTCGACCTACCAGCAGGCCATCAAGCTGCTCAAGGCGCGGGACACGTACAAGGAGTTCAACATTCCGATCATCCTCGTGCCCGCCACGATCGACAACAACCTGCCGGCCACCGACTTCACCGTCGGCGCGGACACGGCGCTCAACAACATCATCGACGCGCTGGACAAGATCAAATACACCGCGAGCGCTGCGCACCGCACCTACGTGGTCGAGGTCATGGGCCGGGAGAGCGGCTACCTGGCGCTGGCATCGAGCATCGCCAGCGGCGCGGAGATGCAGCTGCTCAGCGAGGACGGCATCGACCTGGACATGCTGCAGCGGGACATCCAGCAGCTGCGCCGCGGCTTTGCGGGCGGCAAGAAGCTGGGCCTGGTCATCATCGCGGAGGACGCCTCGCCCTACTACGACACCGACTTCGTCCGGCGCATCATGGAGGCGGAGTCGCACGGGCAGTTCGACGTGCGCCCCATCATCCTCGGCCATCTGCAGCGCGGCGGCGTGCCGACTGCGTTCGACCGCATCCAGGGCAGCCGGCTGGGCGCGCATGCGGCGCGGCGCATCATGGACGACATCGCGTCCGGCAGCACCGAGCTCAGCGTCGTGGGCGTCCAGCGCCGCGGCATCGAGGTGACCCCCTTCCAGGAAGCGATGCAGCAGATGGACTGGGATCACGGCCGGCCGAAGGAGCAGGGCTGGCTGCACTGGCGCGACCTGGCCGACGTCCTGGCCAAGCCCGGCCCCGCCGTCACGGAGTAAGGGTCGCGCGCGACGCGCCTCCGGGGTCGTGCCAGGGGACTGAGACGATCCGTAGGGGCGGGGTGACCCATCTACTCCAACTAATCATCGGCGCTCCTCGCCGCGGCCACATTTGCGTTG
>CAZMIS010000147.1:0-9414 GCA_964566325.1 uncultured Anaerolineales bacterium | reverse complement strand
GAGCACACAGAGCGCACGGAGTTTTTCCTGGCCTATCGCCCGAAGAAGGGTGCGTCGATGTGCGTCGCCGGCGTTATCAGCGTTCAGTTAGCCCTTCATCACTGTGAGCATCTTGTTCAGCGCGCTGACGTAGGCCCTGGCGCTGGCGACGAGAATGTCGGTGTCCGCGCCGTGCCCGCTGTAGGTGCGGCCGCGGGGGCCGCGGGAGTAGTCGCCGTTGCCGGCGCCCGTGATCGAGGGTTCGATGCGGATCGTCACCTCGCCCACTGCGTCGATCCCCTCCGTCACCGCCTTGATGCTGAACTCGGTCAGCACGTTGGGCACCTGGGTGATGCGGTTGATGGCCCGGTAGACCGCGTCCACGGGGCCCGAGCCCAGCGCCGCGTCTTCACGCGTCATGCCGTCGGGTCCGCGCAGGGTCACGGTGGCGGTGGGGCGCAGGCCGCTGCCACAGGAGATCTGCACGTGAAGCAGGCGCCACAGCTCCTGCGGCTGGTAGACCTCGTCGTTGACGATCGCCTCGATGTCGGGGTCTGAGACGACCTTCTTCTTATCGCACAGGTCCTTGAAGCGCCCGAAGACCTGGTTGAGCTGTTCGGCCGTGAGGTCGTAGCCCAGTTCCGTGATCTTGGACTGGAACGCATGGCGGCCGCTGTGCTTGCCGAGCACGAGGCGGCTCTCGTTGATGCCGATCGTCTCCGGCCTCATGATCTCGTAGGTCAGGGGATTCTTAAGCATGCCGTCCTGGTGGATGCCGGCCTCGTGCGCGAACGCGTTGGCGCCCACGATGGCCTTGTTGGGCTGGACGGGAATGCCGGTGTACGCGCTGACCAGCCGGCTGATGCGGGCGATCTGCGTGGTGTCGATGCCGGTCCCGACGCCGAACACCGCGGGCCGGGTGTGCAGCGCCATGACGACCTCTTCCATGGACGTGTTGCCGGCCCGTTCGCCGATCCCGTTCACGGTCACTTCAACCTGCCGCGCGCCGTTCTGCACCGCGGCCAGCGTGTTGGCGGTGGCCAGCCCCAGGTCGTTGTGGCAGTGAGCGGAGATGATGACGTCCTTCGCGCCCGGCACGTTCTCCCGGATGCCCGCGATCAGCGCACCAAACTCGGCCGGCGTCGTGTAGCCGACCGTATCGGGGATGTTCAGCGTGCCCGCGCCGGCTTTGATGGCCACCTCCAGCACCTGGTAGAGAAACTCCGGGTCCGAGCGACCGGCATCCTCGGGCGAGAACTCGACGTCGGGGCACAGGCTGGCCGCGTACGCGACCATCTCCGCGACGCGCGCGAGGCATTCCTCGCGGCTGATGCGCAGCTTGTGCTCCAGGTGGATATCGGACGTGGCGAGGAAGGTGTGGATGCGCGGCTTGCGTGCGTGCCTGACCGCCTCCCACGCGCGGTCGATGTCCGGCCGCGAGGCCCGCGCCAGGCCTGCGATGATGGGCGCATCGTCTCCCGCGCCCACCTCCATCGCGACGCGGCGGACGGCTTCGAAGTCGCCGGGGGATGCGATGGGGAAGCCTGCCTCGATGACGTCGACGCCCATGCGCGCCAGGTGCAGCGCGATCTCCAGCTTCTCGTCAATGTTGAGCGTTGCGCCGGGC
Organism: uncultured Anaerolineales bacterium; assembly: GCA_964566325.1. Taxonomy (GTDB): domain Bacteria; phylum Chloroflexota; class Anaerolineae; order CG2-30-64-16; family CG2-30-64-16; genus JALOOB01. Next base: position 7,808 of record CAZMIS010000147.1, on the reverse strand, counting down.
GATTGTTCGCCGTCGCGCAGCGTCGTATCGAAAATGCGAACTTTGTCTGTCATGATACTCTTCTCCGTGAAGGGCGGTCACGCAGGACCGCCCCTACGACTGCATTCCGCCCGCCCCGCGGGCGGAGCACCGCTCAGGATGCCTGCTGGCGCCCACCTCTGCACCGCCAACCTTCAACCTGCAACCTGCAACCTGCAACCTGCAACCTGCAACCCGGCACCCGCGATCTTCAATCTTCCATCTTCAATCTTCAATCGTCACGCCCCGCCTTCGCCGGGCTTTACTTCCTTCGGGTTGAGCCAGGGCATCATGCGCCGCAGATCGCGGCCGACCTGCTCCACCTGGCTGTCCATCTCCTCCGTGCGGACCTTGTTGAAGACGGGCCGGCCCGCGGCGTGCTCGTCCATCCATTCCTCCGCGTACGCGCCGGTCTGGATTTCGGAGAGGATCTTCTTCATCTCCGCACGCGTCCGGTCGTCCACGATGCGCGGGCCGGACCGGTAGTCGCCGTGCTCGGCCGTGTCGCTGACGGAGTAGCGCATGTAGGAGAGGCCGCCCTGGTAAATCAGGTCGACGATCAGCTTCATTTCGTGGATGCACTCGAAGTAGGCGATTTCCGGCTGGTAGCCTGCCTCCACCAGTGTCTCGAAGCCGGCCTTCATCAGGTTCGTGATACCGCCGCACAGCACCGCCTGTTCGCCGAACAGGTCGGTCTCGGTCTCTTCGGCGAAGGTGGTTTCCAGCACGCCGGCCCGGCCCGCGCCGAGCGCACTGGCGTACGCCAATGCATTGGCCCGGGCATTGCCGGTGGCGTCCTGGTAGACCGCCAGGAGTGCGGGCACACCCTGGCCGGCCAGGTACGTCTCGCGCACGCGGTGGCCGGGCCCCTTGGGGGCAATCATGGAGACATCGATGTCGGGCGGCGGCACGATCTGGCCGAAGCGGATGTTGAAGCCGTGCGCGAACATGAGGGTCTTGCCGGGCGCCAGGTTAGGCCGGATTTCGTCACGATACAGCGGCCCCTGGCCGACGTCGGGCGTCAGGACCATGATGACGTCTGCCGCCCGCGTTGCGTCCGCGGCGGTCATCGGCTGCAGCCCGGCGGCCGCCACCTTGGCCCATGACTTGCTGCCCTCATAGAGCCCGACGACCACATCCACGCCCGAATCGCGCAGGTTCAGCGCGTGCGCGTGTCCCTGGCTGCCGAAGCCGATGATGGCGACCTTCTTGCCCGCCAGCCGGCCCATGTCCGCATCTTTGTCGTAGTAAATGTTGGCCACGTTGCTGTTCTCCCTTACATGCCTAGTGTTCGTGTGGTGGTGAGTGTCTCTGATGAATAGCCGTTTCCCGGCACGGCCGGGTCCGGCGTCCCATCCTCGTCATCCTCGGCGTCCATTTCTCTCTCCGGCGGCAGGCCGGAGAAGTGGCCCGACCCGCGCACCATCGCCACCAGCCCGGTGCGCACCATCTCCAGGACGCCGTAGGGCCGGAGCATCTCCGCGATGGAGTTGATCTTCGATTCCGGCCCGGTGACTTCGAGGATCATGGAATCGGCGCAGACGTCGACGACCTTGGCCCGATAGATGTCGGCCAACTGGACGATCTCGGAGCGGGACTGCTGATCGACCTTGACCTTGATCAGGGCGAGGTCGCGAATCACGGACGGCTGGTGCGTGACGTCCTGCACGTCGATCACGTTGACCAGCTTGAACAGGTTGTGCTGAACCAACGCGGCATCGGTCCGGTTGGCGTCGACCACGATGGTCATGCGCGAGATCTCGGGCGAGTCGGTGTGGCCCACCGTGAGGCTCTCGATGTTGAAGCCGCGCCGGCGGAAGAGGCTTGCCACCCGGGTCAGCACGCCCGGCCTGTTTTCCACCAGGGCCATGAGCACGTGCGGCGCCTGGCGGGTGGCGGCGGTACGGTCGATGTAGGGCATCGGATTCACCTTCCTGCTGCGATGCGCTCGTCCACCGGGCGGCGCAGCATATCGTTCAGCGCCTTGCCGGGCGCGACCATGGGGTAGACGTTCTCTTCTTCCTCGACGACGAAATCCATCAGCACCGGGCCGGCGTAGGAGCGCGCCTCCGCGATGACTTCGTGGACCTCGGCGCGCCGGGTGGCGCGCATCCCGACGATGCCGTAGGCATCCGCCAGCTTCAGCAGATCCGGCGCCTTGATCGCCACTTCCGAATAGCGTTTGCCGTGGATCAGCTCCTGCCACTGGCGCACCATGCCCAGGTAGCCGTTGCGCATCACGGCGATCTTGACGCCCAGGCCTTCCTGCGCGACGGTGGCCAGTTCCGGGATGCTCATCTGGAAACCGCCGTCGCCGACCACGGCCCACACCTCTTCGTCGGGCCGGGCGAACTGGGCGCCGATGGCCGCGGGGAGGCCGTAGCCCATGGAGCCGAGCCCGCCGGAGGTGAAGAACCGGTTGGGTTGATTGTGCCGGTAGTACTGGGCGGTCCACATCTGGTGTTGGCCGACATCGGACACGATGGTGGCCGGCGCTGCCTCCGTGGCGCGGCGGATCGCGTCGATGACGTAGGGCACGTGGGGGGCGCGATCGTGGCCGTTCGTCAGGATGTCGCGGGCGGCTGAGTCCTGGCGCCAGGACTCGATCTGGTCGAACCAGTCCTGGTGGTCCCGCGGCTCGATGTGGGGCATCAGCTGCGTCAGCACTTCCCGGACGTCGCCGACGATGCCGATGTCGGCCGTGACGATCTTGCCGATCTCGGCCGGATCGATGTCCACATGGATCACGTCTGCGCCCTGTGCATAGGTGGCCAGATTGCCGGTCACGCGGTCGTCGAAGCGCATGCCCAGGGCGATCAGGAGATCCGCGTGGTGGATGGCGTGATTGACGAACGCCTCTCCGTGCATGCCCATCATGCGCAGGTTCAGGGGGTGAGACTCGGGCATGCTGCCGATCCCCAGCAGCGTGGTGGACACCGGGATGTGGCCTCGCTCGGCGAGGGTGCGCAGCTCATCGTGCGCTCCGGCCAGGATGATGCCGTGGCCGGCCAGGATGACGGGGCGCTTTGCGCTGTTGATGAGGGTTGCGGCCCGGCGGATCTGCTCGTCGCGTCCGCGGCGGGTGGGCCGGTAGCCCGGCAGTCGCAGGGGGATGGCGTCGTAATCGAACTCCGTCGACTTGAACTGCACATCCTTGCACACGTCCACCAGGACCGGACCGGGCCGGCCCGAGCGCGCGATGTGGAAGGCCTCCTTGAGGGCCTGCGGCAGTTCCTTGACGTCCTTGATCAGGTAGTTGTGCTTGGTGATCGGCAGCGTGACCCCGGTGACGTCGGTCTCCTGGAACGCATCGGTGCCCACGAAGGGCGAGTTGACCTGGCCGCTGATGGCCACCAGGGGGATGGAGTCCATCATCGCGTTGGCCAGCCCGGTGACGAGGTTGGTGGCGCCGGGCCCCGAGGTGGACATGCAGACGCCGACCTTGCCCGACGCGCGGGCGAAGCCATCCGCCGCAAAGGCCGCGTTTTCCTCGTGGCGAACGAGGACGTGGTGAACGGGGTAGTCGAGCAGGGCATCGTACGCGGGCATGATCGAGCCGCCCGGATAGCCGAAGACGACGTTTACTCCTTCGCGCAGGAGACTCTCCCAGATGATCTGGGCGCCAGTTCGTTGCATCGAAGTCCTCCCATCATAATGCCTGGAATAAATAGCCCCTTCCGCACACCGGAAACGGTGACGGAAGGGGCTTCATTGCCAAGGTGTTTGCCGGCAGCGGCATGTCCGCAAAGAAAAAGGGCCTCCCAGTTCGGGAGGCCCACTTTGCGGGGTTTCAGGTTCTACGTCGGCCCTGATCAGGCCTGGCAGGTCCTCCCAAGCGGAATTCGCCCCTCAATAATGAGGAGCCCGCTAATAAGAACCAGGACCAGGCCGGAAATGGACGACATGTGCTTTTCCTTACAAGAGTGCCGGTACTCTAACACAGGTCCATAGGGGTGTCAAATGCGCGAAAGCGCAGAAAGGGTACCAGCGCGCGTTGACGTGTGGTTTGATTCGTGGTATAACAGGCCAGCTTTTCCCCGGAGGGTGCCTAGCCATGCTAACTCGACAACAAGTGATCGCGCGCGAGCGTCGCAAGCTGGCCGAAGAACAGCAGCGCATCGCTGGCGAGGTCGAACGGCTGCGAGAGACGTTGAAGGTGGAAGTCGATGTCGACGCCGAGGAGGGAGATCCTGACCTCATCGAGCGCGAGAAGAACGTCGCTCTCGTGAGCCAGTTGGAGGGCCGGTACGCGCGCGTCGCGGCCGCGCTGCGCTCGATCGACAAGGGCCGGTACGGTACGTGCGAGCGCTGCGGCAAGGACATCCCGACGGAGCGACTCGAGGTGCGGCCCGATGCGACGCTGTGCGTCACCTGCCAGGCCGAAGTCGAGAAGTTGATCAAGCGCGGGATGATGCCGCGCGACCAGCAAGAGATCGAGTAGCGCATGATCGTCAGTGCGAAGGGCCGGCGCCGGGCGCTGGCCCGCACACAACGGGTTGAGTTTGCCCCCTCGGGGGGAGGCTCAACCCGTTTTTTCTTTAATTGAGGTCATCTTACCAAGCCAGGAGGCACCGTGACCAAGCTATCCGATAACGTGTTCGTGTCCGACCACCCGTTGATCCAGCACAAGCTATCGATCCTGCGAGACAAGCACATCGAGCCCAAGAAGTTCCGCGAGTTGATCCGCGAGATTTCGATTTTGCTGGCCTATGAGGCCACCGCGGACCTGCGCCTGAAGGACAAGGCGGTGGAGACGCCGCTGGCGACGGCCCACTGCCGGGAGCTGACCGAGACGATCGGCCTGGTGCCGGTCCTGCGTGCCGGGCTCGGCATGGTGGAGGGCATCTGGGAGATGATGCCCGGCGCGGAGGTGTGGCACATCGGCCTCTTCCGCGACGAGCGGACGCTCCGGCCCGTGCAGTACTACAACAAGCTGCCGATCGCGCCCACGGTCCAGGTGTGCCTGATCCTGGACCCGATGTTGGCCACCGGCGGCTCGGCCTCGGCCACGGTCGACATCCTCAAGAAGTGGGGCGCGCAGCGGATCAAGTACGTGGGGATCATCGGCGCGCCGGAGGGCCTGGAGCGGCTGCACACTGCGCATCCCGATGTGTCCATCCACCTGGCCGCGCTGGACGACCGCCTCAACGAGATCGGCTACATCGTGCCCGGCCTCGGCGATGCCGGCGACAGGCAGTTCGGGACCGGCTGATGGACGAGCAGCGCACCCGCCCCTCGTGGGATGATTACTTCATGGGCATCACGTTCCAGGTGGCCAAGCGCAGCACGTGCGACCGCGCGCGCGTCGGCGCCACCATCGTCAAAGACCGGCGCATCCTCACCACCGGGTACAACGGTGCGCCGGCCGGCCTGCCTCATTGTGACGAGATCGGCCACCTGATGATCGCGGGCCACTGCGTGCGCACCTTGCATGCGGAGCAAAACGCCATCATCCAGGCCGCGCTGCACGGCGTCAGCGTCGCGGGAGGCACGATCTACGTCACCCACCAGCCGTGCCTGACCTGCGCCAAGATGATCATCAATGCGGGCATCACGCGGGTGGTGTACGGCGGCCACTATCCCGATGAAAACGCTGTTGCGTTCCTGCACGACGCCGGGGTGACGCTGCAGCATTGGGCCGCGGCCGGGCCGCCCAACGGTGTGCAGGACAACGAGCCTGCCAACTGAGACGAGATGAGGAATCAATGAACTGCCAACCACACAGGCGCCCCGCGGGATCCGGCTTCTGGCGCATCGCCGGCGGGATCAGCCTGGCGCTATCACTGCTGGTCCTGAGCGGCTGTGCGCTGAGCACGCCGGCGCCCACTGCCACGCCGACCAAGACCAAGATGCCGACCTTCACGCCGGCCCCGCCAACGGCCACACCTACCGAGGTGCCGCCGACGGCCACCGAGACGCCGCTGCCCACACCTGAACCTCCGACGGCAACGCCGGAGCCGCCGACCGCGACGCCGGAACCCCCGACCGCTACGCCTGTGCCGCCGACCGCAACGCGGCCGCCTGCAACCAGGGCGCCCGTCCAGCCAACCGCGGTTCCGCCGCCGCCCGCAGCAGCGGATCCCTGCGCCGGCATCGGGGGTGATGGCTGTAAATGGCGCGTCACGGGCGGGCCGCAGTTCGGCCAGAATGGCGGCCTGGAAATCAAGCTGCAGTTTCTGTTCATCCATGGCGGGCGCAACGAGGCGCAGGGCAGCTACTTTGTCTGGCTCGAGAAGGACGGCGTGAAGCTTCCCGTGCCCGATAGTGTCCGCAGCGTTGCCGGAAGTTCCAACCAGGGCCCACTGGGCCCCTACAACTACGAGTATGCCATGGGTGTGGACAAGCTGCCGGGCAATACCGTGGCGGGCCATTACCGGATGTGGGTGTTGGACGGCAACGGTGAGCGGGATAGCCGCGACATCGAGTTCGATGCGCCCGCTGACCAGGGCCAGATCTGGATTCGGTTCGACCAATCCTAGGCCCATGGAGCCTTCCTGAGCGGCCGTCCTGGTCGCTCAGGCGGAGAGATCTGATGACTGACAGAACCTTCTTGCCCATGCCCGACGGTTTTCTGTGGGGTGCGGCAACGGCCGCGCACCAGAACGAGGGCGGCAACGGCGCCAACAACTGGTCGGCCTGGGAGCAGCAACCCGGCCGCATCTTCGAGGGCCAGAAGGCCGACTCCGCGACCAACTGGTGGGACCTGGAGACTGCAGCGGCAGATTTCGACCGCGCGGCGGAGATGGGGCTGAACAGCCTGCGTCTCTCGGTCGAATGGAGCCGGATCGAGCCGGAGCCGGGTGTCTTCGACGCGGCCGCATTGCGCAGGTACGGGGAGATGATCGCCCTGCTGCGCGAGCGGGGACTGCGCCCCATGGTCACGCTGCACCACTTCACCGATCCGCTCTGGCTGGTCCGCCTGGGCGGCTGGGAGAACCCGCTGATTGGGGACTACTTCGCGCGCTTCACCGAGCGCGTGATCGACGCACTGGGCGACCAGGTGAATTTCTGGTGCACGGTTAACGAGCCGATCGTCTACGCGTACTCGGGATTCCTGGACGGCAACTTTCCACCCGGGGTCAAACAACTGAAGCGCGCGTTGACCGTGCTGCGCAACATGCTCATGGCTCACGGCCGGGCGTATCGGACGATCCATCGCGTCCAGAACGATGCGATGGTCGGCCTGGCGCACCATATGCGCTACTTCCTGCCCAACGATCCCCGCAGCGCGCTGGACCGCCGCGCGGCCGCGCTCTACGACCAGATCGCCAACCGCTCGACGCTGGACGCGATCACCGCGGGCCGGCTGGGTCCGCTCCTGGGAGCGGGCCAGGTCGTTTCCCATCTCATCGACACGAGCGACTACATCGGCCTGAATTACTACTCGACCGCGCACGTCACTTTCGATCCGAAGCAGCCAGGCATGTTCTTCATGCGGCAGACTTTCAGGCCTGACGTGGGGCTCTTCGAGCGCACGGCAGACGGACGGCCCTTTGGCGAGATCAACCCACCGGGCATGTACCTGGCCCTGAAGAAGCTGCAGGCCTACGGCCGGCCGATCTACATCACCGAGCACGGCGTCCCGGATCGGGACGATGCGTACCGGCCCTACGTGCTGACCACCTATCTCGCCGAGATGTGGCGCGCCATGCAGGAGGGCGCGGACGTCCGCGGGTATTATCACTGGACGCTGGTGGACAACTTCGAGTGGTCCGAGGGGTGGAACCTCCGCTTCGGGCTGATCGGGCTGGATCCCGAGACAGGCGAGCGGACCCCGCGCACGAGCGCGG
>CAZMIS010000146.1:0-9476 GCA_964566325.1 uncultured Anaerolineales bacterium | reverse complement strand
CCGAATCCGCCAGCGCGCCGGTGTCGCCCGGCGCCTCGATGCGCAGCTGGTTCTCCCCGGCCAGCAACACCCCCTCCGGAATGGCCGCGGTCACCAGGTGCGGGCCTGCGCCGTCCCACGGGGCGTCCGAGACGAACGCATCGTTCAGGAAGATGAGCAGGCGATGGTCGGGGTCGACCGGGGCGGACGATTTGGCGATGACGTAGACGCGCAGCGCGCCCGGCCCGGGCGCGAGGTTCGGCAGGCTCGTCGTCAGCTCGACGGTCGCGGGTGCGAACAGCGTCTGCCAGTACCACCGGTCGACGGTCTCGACGGCCATGCTGTCGTACTGCCGGTCCTCCTCCAGGCGGACGGTCGCCGTGATCGCTCCGCCGGCCGCCACGGGCGTCGCGGTGGGAGAGGGCGCCGGTCCCTCCGCCCCGCCCCCGCCCTCGGCCGCCGGGCCGCGGCGCAGCCAGTAGACGTTGTGCGGCGTGTACGCATCCGGCGCCAGGCGCAGCCCCTCGAAGCGCAGGACACGGCCGCGGCCCTCGCCCGCCAGCTCGAAGGGGATCGCGGCGCCGCCCGCGGACAGGGACAGCTCGCCGGCCTCCGCGGCGGCCAGGTCGAAGCCGGCGGCGGCCAGCGCGGTCGTCGTCACCTCGTAGAGGCCGTCCGCGTCCACCACGATCTTGACCGCCTCCATCGCGGGCGGCGGTTGCGGCGCGGTGCAGCCCCCGAGCAGGAGAAAGCCGGCCGCGAGCGCAAGCAGGCAGCGGCACGCGGCAGCAGCAACAGAGGCGGGACTTCCAAATGTAACCGTTAGCGGAGGCATTCGGGATGCTGGCATCCGGGATGCCAGCATCCGGGATGCCAGCATCCTGAGCGGAGTTCCGGCCGGCAGTTCGGCCGGAACGCAGTCGAAGGACAACCATAGGTTGGCCCGGACGCCCGGGAGCGGGTCATCCCTACCGCCCCTTCGACTGCGTCCGCACTGCGTGCGGACTCCGCTCAGGGTGCTCCGCTGGCGCAGTCTCATTGCGCGGCCCACGCGTCAGCTCCGCCGCGAGCGCATGAAGAGCACCACCGCGGCGATCAGGCCGCCCAGCCCGATGGCCGTGCCGCCCAGCGCCAGGAACAGCCCGGTGTTGCGGCCGCCCGGCTCAGGCGCCTGCGCGTCCGTTGGTGCGGGCTCCTTGCTCTCGGCCGCGAAGACCGCAGGGGTGGCATCTTTTGCCGGGATCGGCGTCGCCGTCGCAGCGGGCGACAGGGCCACCGCCGCCACCGCCGCGGTCGTGGGCGGGGGCGGCTCCGTGGCGGGCAGGGCCGCAGCCGTGGCGGGGGGCGCTGCGGGGGGGACCGCCGTGGCCGGAGCCGGCGCACTGGTCGGCGCGGTGACGTTGGCTGCGGGCAGCGGCGTTGGCTGCGCAGCCGCGGGCTGCGTCGGTTGCACCACGACCGGCGGCTGCAGGGGCGAGACGATGGGCGTGTTGGTGAACTGCCGCGTCGCGGTCGGCGGCGGGGTGGGCGTGATGGTCGCACCGCCGGCCGCGGGCGGCTGGGTCGTCGCGCCGCCGCTCACCTGTGTCGTGGCCGTGCGCGTCGGCGTTGCCGTCTCGGCCGGCAGGTTCACGCCGGCGGAGGCAATCTTGCTGGTCCACCGGTTGGTCGTGTTGGACGCGGTGAGGTCTTCGAGCAGGTAGTAGTAGCGCACGCCCGGGGTGATGGAAGTGTCCACGTACTCGTAGGTGGCGCCCTGCTGCGCGTTGCCCTGCGCTGCCTGCGCCGTCAGGGGCTGGCCCCAATCCGCGGGCGCGGCTGAGTCGGAGCGGTAGATCCGGAAGCCGATGGTGTCCTGCTCGGTCGCGGTCTGCCAGGCCAGGCGAATCGTGCCGTCGCCCTGTGCGGTGGCCGTGAAATCCACCAGCGAGACGCTGGCCAGCGCGGGCCGCAGCGGGACGAACAGGCACGCGGCGGCCAGCAACAGCGCGGCCAGCGCCGCCAACGTGGGCCGGGGGCCCGGTTCCCGGGGGCCCCGTTCCCGGGGGCCCGGCTGTCGGGCGCCGGGTTGCCCATGTGTGTGCATCGGTCGGTGTTTCATCTATTGATTCTCTCTTGCCGGGACGGCGAGTGCGGGCTCGCCGAACAGCGACATGGTTTGGGTCATGTAGTGTGCGCCGTAGGTCTGCGCGAAGCGCTGCTTGGCGATCAGCAGTGCGGGGCCCAGCTCGCGCACGTCCTCCGTGAAGAGCACGGTCAGCAGGATCTTGCGAAACGCATGCTGGTCCGCGGTGATGCCGAGGCCGGTGGGCGAGAAGGCCGCGATCGAGCCGCCGCCCTCCTTGCGCAGCATCGTCTCGGCCATGCCCTCCATCGCGGGATCGGCATAGGCGAAGTACCCGTCGAGGCAGTTGAAGGTCATGACCAGGGGCAGTTGCCCGCCGTTGGCCAGCGAGGCCACGTCGTCCGTGGTCCAGATCGACTCGTGCGTCCAGCGGTTGATCGCGCCGTGGCCCGTGTACTGGACCATGAACGCGCCGGCCCGGAGCGCATCGGCCAGCGCGGCGCGCGTCATGGCATTCTGCTCGTCGGAGGGCGGCACGGTCGCGCTGCCCGGCAGGTAGACGCGCGTCACCTGCAGGTCGGATGGCGTATAGCCGGCCACGATCTCGTCGCTCACCAGGTGAAAATCGCCCGACCCGTCCGGGTTGTCCGCGAAGAAGACGGCCCGGCGCTGCCAGTCCGCCGCGCGCACCGTCTGGTCATAGGCCAGGACCTTGTCGACCACGACGCGCGCCTCGTCGAGCGTGCGCACCGCCAGGCGGCCGAGCGCGATGTCCGGCAGCTTGTCGCCGTCCAGGTCGCCGTAGCGCGCGTCCACCGGCACCTCCCCCTGCCACGGGTCCTCGAACGCGAGGTAGGGCGGGATGTGGTTGGGCGACGGCGGGTAGAGCGCGGGGTTGTAGCCCTTGAAGTTCCAGTGCCCGTCGCCGAAGAGCGTCAGGTACGCGGGCGCGGGCGCCTCCCAGTGGGTGCGCGCCCAGGCCAGGAGCGCGGGCACGGCCTTCGGGTGATAGATGCCGTCGTTGAACTCGTCGTACGCGTCCTCGATGTCGACCACCAGGGCCCGGCGCCCGTGGTCCCGGTGCCACGCGGCCAGCCGCTCGGCCTGCGGGCGCAGCTCAGCGGAGGTCACGATGACCGAGTCCGCGCCGCCGGGCGGGTTGCGCAGGCCGGTGGGCGGGCGCAGCCGCACCGATGCGGGCCGCTGCAGCGCCTCCTCCGCCTGCAGCCAGAAGCGGTCGCCGGCGTCGGCCAGGACGCGGAAGCGCACGGTGACGTCCGCGGCAGGGGCGGCCGGCGCGGCGCCGCCGGCGATCCCGCCGGAGACGAAGGGCAGGAAGATGCGCTGCCAGGCAGGCGCCGGCGCGACCAGGCGCACCGGCGCGCGCGGGTCGGTCACATCCCAGATCATCACGTCCGCGGCGGGCCACCCGGTCGTGCTGTATTCCGCGATGCCGGCGTCTTCGGCCCGGAAGTCCAGCCGGCCCTCGAATGCGCGGAACAGCCGGCGATAGTCCAGCTCCCAATAGTTGATCATGATGTCATCCGCATTGACCCCCGGCGCGACCCACGCGCCCACCGCGAGGGTGTTCGTCCCGTGGGACAGAACGCCCGCGGGCACCGGGGCGCTGAACACCTTGCGGATGCGCAGGCCGTCCCACCCCTCGTCCAGCACCGGCACGCCGTTCAGCGCGGCGGTGGTGCGGTGGTCGGGGTTGACGTTCCAGACGTACGCGCGGCTGATCTCCTCCAGCCGCAGCGTGGCGGCCGCGTTGGGCGCGGGGTAGGGCACGGTGTACGGCAGGGTCGCGGTGACGGCCTGGCCGGGCATCAGAGACTGGAGCCGGGCCCAGAACCAGGTGTCGTCTGTGTCCATGTAGATCGAGTGCAGGGTCCAGGTGAGGTTGGACTCCTCTGCGCGCAGCGTGGCCAGGAAGTCCGGCGGCGGGGTGCGGTCGTACACCGGCGCCGCGTCCTGCGTGGCGACCCGCGTTCCCCCTGCGCCCCCGATGTCGAGGAAGTAGACGCGCTCGTCCGTGTACTTCTGCTCCATCTCGGGCCCGCGGAACTTCTCGCCGAAGAAGACGATCCGGTCCTCGCCGTCGAACCGGCCGTCCTCCTCGCCCGTCACCTCGATGGCCACGGGCTCGCCCAGGCTGCTCAGCGCGAAGGTGCGCGGGTCCGCGGCCTCGAGGTCGACGCCGGCCGCGAGGAGGTCCGCGGGCGTGACCGCGGTCAGCCCGTCGGTCGTCACGCCGATGCGGACGCGCGTCACGGCCTCCGCATGGACGATCCGGGCGGGCGCCAGGGGCGGGAGGACCAACGTGCCGGCGACGAGCAACGACCAAAGCAGGAACGCGCGCGGGCGGGCGGCGGGGCGAGTGTGGCGCGGAAAGGGCATAAGATCACCTGAATCATCAACATGAGCCGGTCGCGCTGCTGGCACAACGGCGGCATTGCAGGAGAGTATATCGGTCGCGCACCGCGCGTGTCAAGTGAATGCGGAACTGGGATGCGCCGCCCCAGCGCAAACAAAAGCGCACGGTGGCTGCCTCGTCGGCGGTCCACCGTGCGCCGGTGATCGGGATGCGAACGTGCGCTGTGCGCAGGCGCCGTGCGTTATGCCGTGCGGCGGCGGCTCACGGCCAGGCCGGCCACGAGCACCACTGCCAGGGCGCCCAGGCCCGCGTACATCGGCCAGGTCACGCGCTCGGCGGAGGTGGTGGCCAGGTCGACCGCAGTCGGCTTGGTGCCTTCGACGGTGAGCTGCGGTCTGCGGGTCACGTCGACCGAATGCCGCTGGCTGTAGAAGTTTACCTGTGTGTTGTTACCGTTGCAGCTGCTGCTGAAGCTCAACGCCAATGTGACGACGCCGCCAGCCTGGGACTGGATGTATGCTCTGAGTCCGTCATGGGCACCGCCAAAGGTGAACTTCTGATACTGCAACGTGTTTGAGGGAAAGGGAATCGTCTGGATCGGAGTCAGTCCAGTGGTCGACGGCGCATTCGAGCCAGTCAGGGCGGCTGGACTAAAGTCCTCGACGCCATAGATCGACAACTGAGGCGCCGTATCGATGCCAATGCGCGTGTCGCCGTTGGTTAGTACAAGCGACGCACTCGTGACCGTTGCGATTTCAGTGGCGTCAAACTGAAGATACGCAATTTGCGTGTCGTTGCATGAGCCCAAGGAGTCCTGCACGAACAGGGTGTTCCCAGCGGGGTTGTTGGTTCCACCAAGGGTTACCCACGTGTCAACATAGGGCCCCGTGAAGGCAGCGGATGCTACTCCCACGGTCACGACCAGCAACACCACCAGAATTGCCAGACGGGTTATGATTTTCATCCTCTAGATCCTCCTGCCTTAACCATCGGTTTATGGCCACACTGCTGGTGTGCCAGCTTTTAGACAAGCGACATACGGGTAGCCAATCTGCACATCGAAATTCATGCCGATTGCCTGGCCTTCATCGTCACTCCAAGTCCAGCTTTCGTAAGTCTGACTCGAAGCTACCCAGCGGGACACCTGTTTGGCACCCAGAGCAATCATCAGGCCATTAGCATTCGTGATCCCCGGTTGATCCAGCGGGATCGAGAATTGGTTGAACAAGCAGTCGTCGACTCCGCCTCGAGCGAGGGTGAAGGAGACTGCGTCCGGCTCGGGAACATCGCCGACGAAGGAAACGACGTTGCCGGCAGTCGATTCCAGCAGGAGCCAGTAGGCCTGGCCTACAACAATGTCAAAATCGACCCCAATCCCCGTGCCTTCGTCTGAAGACCAGGTCCAAGTTTCATAGGTTTGGGGGCCGGACAGGAAGTGCCCCACCTGTTTGACTTTCGTACCGCCTCCGGCCAGTTGCATCAGCCCGTCGGCGGTGAAGGTATAGCCCGCACTGGTGAACTGGTCCGTGGCATCCAGCGGCATGGCGATCATATTGAAGTTCTGAGCAGCCATCGGCGCGTCGGGGGCGGCAGCCGACACGAACGGCGCAGCAGCGAGGGGCGCGCTCGCACCGGGCAAAGCCAGCACGGCCAGCGCTCCCAGCCCTAACAGCAGGGCAACGGCGAGGACGGTGGTAAGAACACGGTTCATTGAGCATCCTCCTTTAGATCGGCCGGCGGCCGAAGGCGTGGCGGCGAGATCAATATGGCGAGAGTATGGGATGAACGGATTATATGCTCCTGAGCATCTCCCTGTCAAGCCGTCAATTTCTCTGTCTGGCAACTGCCGTGTACCACGCAAACAAAATGGTGACCTTCTCGCGGCAGCCAGCCTCGACGCAAAGCACCGGCGGGAGCGTGGGTGCGACCTTCGATCGCACGACGGGTCGCCTTCCGGCTCAGACAGCGGGCGCCCGCATCCGCGGCCCCCGGCATAGGCGCCGGTCGGGTCCGTCCGATCGGTTTTCAAAGGAGCACATCGCCGCTGCGGTGAGGCAGCAATGATGGCAGCGGGGGCTGCTACCTCGCGGCGCAGCCCCGGATGATGCCAGAGGGTGAATCTGGTCGTGCAGGGTCACAGTACGGGACCCCAGGCGGAAGTGATGGGATGGCTGCCACGGTGGCTCCCGCAGGTCCGGACGGCACTACTTCTTCTCGCCCGTCAGGTCGAGCGGATCCGGGATGCCCCAGACCGATCCGGCCCGCACTTCCATGGCCGCTTCGTACACGATTGCCGGCTCCTCGTACGGCTTGCGCTCCTGCTTTCGCTCCATGTTTTCCTCCTGATGATCGAATATTGCCATAGAGACTGGCGCTGCGAACGGTCTTACAATTCGAGTGTCAGCAGCCCACGGCCGAACAGGTCGGTGCAGAACCTGAGCGCATCCGACTCTGCCTGCGCCAGGCTGACCTCGTACTCGCCGGCGATCACGGCGGCCAGCTCGGCGACAGTCCGCCGGCCGTCCGCTAACTCCCAAACGCGTGCGCCCACGCTGTTGAGAACCCGGACCTTCCCTTGTTGGGGATGAATCAGCACCGCTTCATCATCCACCGTGCGCCCCACCACGCCGCTTGCCCGCCTTGGGACATCTGTCAGCAACATGCTCTGCTTGCCTCAGGCCCCGCCCTGTCCGGGCAGGACCGACCAAAACCCGGCGTCCTTGCGAAAGTGCAGCCGCTGCATGCCGGCGTGCTGGACGATCGTCCGGCACCGGCCGAGCAGGCCAGGGGCCAGCTCCGGCACGTCGTTTACCACCGGGGCATTGGCGAACAACTCCGCCGTTGCAGCCGCCATGCCCATCGGCTCGGCGTAGATCTGGTTGTCCTTGATCAGCTTATAGATGCCGGTGACCAGCCCGTCGGACGTCTGTCCCTGGCGTTCCACCGTTTGGATGTTCCAGAAGGGCGTGCCGTACGCCCGCCAACCATCACGCTCGGGCCTGAGCAGAACCAGGTCGTCTCCCAGGGCCACTGCCTTGCCTGCCGCATGAGACAGGGCGACGGCAGTTGACTTGCCGCTGCCACTTTGCCCCACCAGCAGGAAGGTGGCGGCGCCGGCCCTCAAGGCTGCACCGTGTACCAGCAAGCCATCGTTGTGATATGCGATGATGGCTACGACGACGCGCAAGAAGTATTCGATCCCCCACGCGGGGTCGGGGCCACGGAAGCGCAATTTCGCACGCTTCTGGCATGGATCAATCATACCATGAAATCGCGGTCCGTCAAGTAGGTATCGATCACCCGAAAGTATCAATTTTGCATCGAACGCAGTGCCGCGGCCCTCTTCCGGCTCCACCGCAAGGTCGATGGAGCAGTCGGGCTCGCGCTCGTCCGCGCACAGGAACGCTCCGTACCGGCCGGTCAGTTGTTCAGCCAGCGCAGGCGGGTCCACGTCGATCGTCCAATGCCAATGTGCAATTTGCAGTCGAATCATATCATCTTCTGTTGCCATATGCAAGTATCAGTTTCGCCGCGAATGAGCAGAGATCGCCGGCTTTCAACCGGCGGCGTCTGGTCCGCGGCCCTGTGCGCGCACGCGGCCGCCGCGCCACCACAGCGCCAGCACCAGCCCGGCCAGGCCGAGCAGCACCGCGGCCATGCGCCAATCCAGCCCGGCCGCACGCACGCTGATGGGACCGTGGGTGTTGATGCGGCCGTCCCGCTCGATCTCCTGCAGCTCGTAGTAGTAGGTCGCGCCGGCCCGCGCGGTGCGGTCGATGTAGGCGTAGGCCTGGCCCGTGAGCGGATCCGCGGAGGGCGGGATCAGCGTTTCGTTGACCTTGACGTCGAACGGCCCGTCGGGCGAGAGGCCGCGGTAGAGGTTGAAACCGGCCGTGTTCATCTCGGTCTCGGTTTCCCAGGTGACGCGCACGGGCGCGCTGCAGCCGCCCGCGAGGAGGACGAGCAAGAGGAGCGCGGGGAGCGCCGCAAGGTTCCGGAGAGAGATCGGGAACACCCGGCTCGTTCGACGGCTCAGGATGCCTGGATAACGTGCCGCCGACTGCGTGCGGCCTCGGCTCAGGATGCCTGGACCAAGTACGTTCTGCAAGATGGTTCTGCTCAAGGACGCCTCGTGACGGTGGTCACCGTGTGATGGCCGGGCATTCGACGCGGACGTCGGTCGCCAGGGTTTCGCTCGCGCGGCACGCGCCGGCCGCGATCGTAATGGGCACGCTCATCGTGCCGGCCTGCTTGCGGACGAACAGGCGATACGGCTCGGCTGCCACGCCGGGTCCGAGCCGGTAGCGCAGCGTCACGGTGTGCTGCTCGCCCGGCCGCAGCGCGAAGTCGCCGCTGATCACGGTGGTGCCGCGTTCGCCCGGCTCCGACACGGGATCCTGCAGCCCCTCCGCGCTCAGCAGGGCGGCGCCGCCCGCGGTGTAGACGCGCAGGAAGTCCCAGTAGCAGCGCTGCGCCAGCCCGTCGTACGTCTCCGCGTAGCGCGGCGCGCGGTCGCACGTGGGCTCCGCACCGGGCCGGCCCGTGTGGGTGTAGGTGATGGTCAGCGTCGCCTCGTCCCCCCCGATCCCTGGGCTCCCGGCCGCTGCCCCCGCGGGCGGGGCGACCGCGTAGTCGAGCGCGGTCTGCACGAGGAGGTTGGCCTTGTTGAAGCCGACGTTCGAGTCCACGACGAGGAGGAAGTCCTCGCCGGCCTGGGGGCGCACCCCGCCGTCCCAGCCGCGCTCGGCCAGCAGCGCGGCGACCCCGGGGTCGTCCACGCTGATCTGGATGTGCCGGCCCGCGAGCGCAGCGAAGAGGCTGCGCGCCAGCGCGGCGAGGTCGATGTCGGCCCCGCCCTGCACCGCGGCCAGGCTGGCCTTGACCAGCTCGCCCATGAAGTCCTTGCGCTTCTCCCACCAGGCCGCACCGCCGCCGCCGGTCTCGGGGCCGGCCGTCGCGCCCACGGGCGACTGCCACGCGGCCTTCATCCACGCGATCGCGTTGTCGCCCGTGACTGGCTCGTTCACGCCGGGCACGGTCAGTGGGCCGAGCGCG
>CAZMIS010000145.1:0-9520 GCA_964566325.1 uncultured Anaerolineales bacterium | reverse complement strand
GCGGCATTGATCAGGATCAGGCTCAATCCATAGGCCGTGAGGATCGCCCCTGGCAGATTGAAGATCCGCACGAGCAGCCCGTCCGGTCCGAACTCCAGCCGGCGCCACATGTACTGCGCATCGCTGGTAGCGATCACGAAGAGGACCACGAGCGGGGGCAGCGCAAGCAGGGTCAGGTTACGCCGGGTCAGCCAGCGGCCGGGACTAGCAAATTCCAGCGCGAAGCAAGCCATGGCGGTGGCCGCGGGCAACTGCCAGGCGGCCTGGAACTTGTGCCAGGCAATCTTGTGGACAGGGGCGATGGCGGCGACCTCGAAGACGATCCCCAGCAGCCATAACGCCCCGAACAAGGAGCCGGCGGACAGCGGTAGTGCGGCGGGCACGCTGCGGCGCCGCCAGCTGTACAGGCTGAGGATGGCGAGGAAGACCGCACCGACCAGTGGCGGCAAGATCGCAGGGGTGAGTACGTAGGCGGCAATCACAGGCGGCTCCGCGATGAACGCACCATTCACGAGATATGATAGCACAGAATCCGGCCTCTGCGCGCTTCATCGTGCGCATCTTGCACGCGATCCCGGCCACGAACGCGGGGGCGCTGGCGGTGAAACCTATCGTGAGCTCGTGCAGATTGGCCACGAAGACAGCCGAATTGTTGCTTTGGGAAAAGTGCCGGTAGCAATGCCAGTCGCCCGGGACGTGTGGCCATTCCCGGCCCCGGATGGCAGAAGAACGGGGCGAGCCGCCGCAAATGACCTCTGGCTTCCCCGTGGCAGCCGTGCTATACTGCTCTCACGCCGACGAGCCCCGGCAGCCATGTGCTGTTGCTGGCATGACAGGAGGCGCCCCATGCGCGATCGCCTCATCAAGCAGACGAAACGTGAGTACAGCCCCAATCAACGGTTGGCCCTGCTGGCAGTCGCGGGCGTGGTCTTCGTCATTATCCTGCCGCTGGCGCTCTTTCGCCTGGGCGGCTGGCTGGATGTTGTGCTGGGTTGGCCGAAGCTCAGCTATCCGCCGGCCAATGCGATCATCGGCACCCTTCTCATCGTGACCGGCTGGGGATTCGGAATCTGGTCGAATTATGTCCAGTTCACCGTGGGCCGTGGCACGCCGGTTCCCGTCATGGCAACCCAGAAGCTGCTCACCTCGCCCCCTTACTCGTATTGCCGCAACCCGATGGCCCTGGGCGCCATCACGGCCTACCTGGGCGTGAGCGTGGCCGCGGGCTCGCCGGGCGCGGGGGTTCTGTGGCTCCTGGGGGCAATCGCGCTGCTGGCCTACATCCGGCTGATCGAAGAAAAGGAGATGGTTGCGCGCTTCGGCGAGGAGTACCTGGCGTACCGCCGCAGCGTACCGTTCATCATCCCCAGGCTGCACAGGAGAGGCTGACATGGCGTGCCTGACCATAACCATGCCATATGCCTGTATCTGTCACCCCAACCACGCCCGCGGCGTGCTGGGCGGGCGGGAAGGAGCGCCACACGCTGCTCCGCGGCCAGGTGCAGGGATGTAAATATGGCAGCGCGGTCCTGGTTATCTTGCTGAAGGAGATGGAGGGACCGACCGTGCAGTGGCGCATCAAACGCATCTTCAACTTCACACCGGATCAACCGTGGTCACACGGTTACGTCAACTTCGGCTTCCGCCGGCAAGCGCGATGCCGAACCGGGGATACGCAATGATCCGGCCGAGACCGACCCGCTCAGGCTCAACCTGCCGCTGATCTGCAGCATGGATTACTACGACGGGTGCCTGTTCATCCCGGATTGGAGCGACGACCTGGTCATATTTGAGAAGCCGAAGGCTCACCGCCCATGACCACCGTCGCGTTGCGAATTGGCGTAGACCCGGGTTGACGCGGCGGCCGCGGCCGAGAATGCCGCCTCCGTGCGGATCCTGGAAAAGATCGCCATGCGCCACGAGGGCAGGGATGAGGAAGGGGGCTGCGCCTTCAGCCTGACCGGGGAGGAGTTCATGCGCATCCACAACGCGATTCTCGCCCTGCGCGATCCCGTTCCAACGCTAATGGCAGCCTGGGCGTGCTGGTGGAGATGTTTGGCTTCGATCGCAGCCACCCGGCGTTGCAGGCCGCGGCGGAGTACCTCTTCTCCTGCCAGACCGCCGAGGGCGACATCCGCGGCATCCTGGGCAACCAGTACATGCCTTATTACCACGCCGCGATCATGGTGCTGCGTCCGTTTGCCGCGCATCCCGCCTACCGGCGCCACGGTGGCCCTGTCGAGCGCCCGGACGGTGCCGTGCAAACAACCGGAGCTGGTCTTCATCCTGTCCGTCATCTCGCTGCTGCCCGGCGCCGTGCGGAAATCCGCCGGGCCGCCCGCCGCCATCCGGGCCGCGTTCAGCAACTGGCGCACAACCGACCAGGATCTGGAGGTCATCTGGGAGGCGCTCGCGAAAGCCGCGGAAGCTGCGCACGCGCAGGTCAGCCCGGACAAGGCGCGGTAATGATCAATAACAGCACCCTCGCCGGCAACACAGCGCTCTCGGGCGGCGGCATCAACCTGCACGGCAGCCGACCAGCGCAGGGCAACCCGGCTGGCCATGCGTCGCCCCAGCCACCCGCGATATCGGGGCCTTCGGGCTGATGGCTTGACTCGCCGGCGCGCAGCCATAGGCGGAGCGGCCGGTGTCGCCGGTGTCAGGCGGCTCGATCATCGAAGAACTTCTGATAGGTGACTCCATCAAGTGCTTCTTCATAATACCGAGGCATGATGTACCCTACCTGATAACCGATTGCTTCATAGAACCGCCGGCCACGGTCGTTCGTAGTTGGGGTGTCCACATAGATGCCGCGTGCACGGCATGCGCGAGCATGCTCCTGAGCACGTGCGACCAATGCAGACGCAGCGCTGTTGCGCTGATACGCCGCATCGACCGCCAGGCCTTGAATCTGTGCAAGGCGATTCCATTCGTGATACTCGACGAAGACGAAGCCTATTGTGGACTCCTGCAAATGACCTCTGGCTTCCCCGTGGCAGCCGTGCTATACTGCTCTCACGCCGACGAGCTCCGGCAGCCACGTGACCCTCCTGGAGGTCAGTCTCCTGCGCCCCCAATGTGCGCTACACCTGGCGTGCCGTCGGTCGAACGGCGCCGATATTGCGCTGCGGGCCGGCAGCCCGATTCCCCTCATCAGCTCCCGCATCGTGCGCCGGTGCTGCCTGCCGTGATCGTGCGTGTGACCCATCGCGCTAGCGTGCTGTTGGCCTGCATTGAAAACAAGGTGCGCGAATGGAGGATACCCCATGAGAATACTGGTTTGTGGATCTGGCCCCTTGGGCAGCCTGTTCGCAGCCCGGCTGCACCAGGGCGGGCACGACGTGACGCTACTCGCGCGCGGCCAACGCCTGGCCGACCTGCAACAGCACGGCATCGTGCTGCACGACGTGCAGACGGATGAATGGACGACGGACCGCGTCGCACTCACCGGGCAGCTCGCACCCGATGACCCCTACGACCTGGCGCTGGTCATCATGCGCAAGAACCATGCGCTGCAGTTCCTCCCCACCTTGGCGGCCAACCGGTGCATCCCGAACGTGCTTTTCCTGATGAACAATGCTGCTGGGCCGGAGGCGCTGGCCGAGGCGTTGGGTCGGGAGCGGGTGCTGATCGGCTTCCCGTCCTCGGCCGGCTACCGCGACGGGCACGTCATGCACGTCCTGACCGGCCGGCCCGGCGACGAGCGGGACGTTCCCATCGGCGAGATCGACGGCCGCGAGACGGACCGCATCCGGCAGGTGGCGGCCGCACTGGCAAGCATGCCCGGCTTCGAGGTCGATGTGCGGCCCGATATGGACGCCTGGCTGAAGTATCACGTGGCGCTGCTCATGCCGTCGCTGGCCGCAGCACTCTACGGATGCGGCACAGATATGATCCGCCTGGCCGGCACGCGCGACGCCCTCGTGCTGGCCCTGCGCTCGGTCCGGGAGGGCTTCCAGGTGCTGCAGGCGCTGGGCTATCCCATCACGCCGGAAGAGATGAGCTTCTTCGCGTGGGCGCCGGAGCCGCTGCTGATCGCCATCTTCCAGCGCCGGCTGCGCCATCCGCTGGTCGAGGTGGCGCTGGCCAGGCACGCGGCCGCGGCCCGGGATGAGGTCCAGCACCTCGCTGACGAATTCCTGGAACTGGGCCGGCTCACGACGGTGCCCACCCCCGTGATCGACCGGCTGTACGCGTATTTCGATCCGGCCGCGCCGCTGATCCCCGCGGACAGTGCCGAAATTCCGCTCGACTGGCGCGCGGTGCGGGTCGGCCTGGCCGTGGCAGGCGCCGTGGCAGGCGTGGCCGTCGGTGGCTGGCTCATCAGGAGAAGGCAATGAGCCGCAGCGCACACTATCGGCAGGTCTTGCGCAGCCTTGTTGACTGGGAGCCATATCTGCTGGCTGAGTCGGGGCTGCCGGGGCCGCGCGGCAACATCGAATTGGCGCAGGCCGTGGCCGACGAGGGCGACGAGGCGCGCTTCCTGCGCCTGCTGGCTTTCGACGCCGAGCGCGCGCCGGTCAACACGCCGCAGGAGTTCCTGGCCTTTTGCGGTGCGGTCGGCCTGGGCCGGTTGATTGCCGAGGGCCGCCGCGACCTGCTGCCGCTGCTGCGCAGGCATGCGAACGACCCGCGTTGGCGCATGCGCGAAGCAGTGGCCATGGCGTTGCAGCGCTGGGGTGCCATCGACATGTCGGGTCTGCTGGCCGAGATGGCGGCATGGAGCTGCGGCAGCTACCTTGAGCAGCGCGCCGCGGCGGCGGCCCTGTGCGAGCCGGCCCTGCTGCGGCAGCCGACCATTGTCGCACGCGTCCTGGCGCTCCTGGACGCCATCACGGCCGGCGTGGAAAGGGCGCCGGAGCGCAGGGGGGAGGACTTCCGGGCGCTGCGCAAGGGGCTGGCTTACTGCTGGAGCGTGGCCGTAGCCGCGCAGCCCGAAGTCGGAATGCCGCTGATGGAACGCTGGTGCGCCAGCCCTGATCACGACGTGCGCTGGATCATGCGCCACAACCTGGGCAAGCAGCGGCTGATCCGTGCCGCCCCCGACTGGGCGGCTGCGTGGCAAGCAACGCTGAGCAAGTGACAGAAAGTATCTATGTCCCAGCAGTCTTGCGACAACTGCCCCATCCGCAAGAAGGCGGAGGCCCAACAGAGATCGCCGTCAGCGCGGCCGATGTCGCGGCTGCGACCACTGTTACAGCAACCTGACCGAACCAGGCTGCTCGCAGCGGGACGACGCCGGCCCCTGTTCGAAAAGATGAGCCTCCGATTCCCATGTTCATCTGTCTGAAACCCACATCACACGAAGGAAAGGCGTGATCCTGAAACCGATCTATGGGTTGGTGCGCACACCGCGCTCCTGAGTTGCAGGAGGCTCTATGAACGCGCCAGACACACCTGCAAGCACGGCCAGGCCAGCCGGGCGTCTTGTGGCCGCGCAGCTGCTCCAGACACTGGTGATGTTCCTCGTCATCGGCGGCGTCCTGTTTCTCGCGGCCGGCCGCCTCGCTTGGCCGGCGGCGTGGGCCTTCCTGATCGTTTACTTCCTGATCGCACTCGTGACCGCCGTCTGGATGCTGCGCACGAACCCGGAACTGACCCAGGAACGGGCCAGGCCGGGCCGCAAAGCCAAGTCGTGGGACAACCTGCTGGTGGGGCTCAACCTGCTGCTGACCCTGGCGTTGTTCGCCGTGATCGGCCTGGACGCCGGACGATACGGCTGGTCGGAGGTCCCTCTCGCGGTGCGCGCCCTGGGCTTGCTGGGGTTCATCCCGGCCTTCGGTCTGCCGCTGTGGGCCGCAGGGGTGAACACCTACCTGTCGAGCCGGGTGCGGATCCAGGAGGAACGGGGCCATGTGGTGGTTGCGGCAGGACCCTACCGGTATGTGCGGCATCCCATGTATGCCGGCATGATCTGGTACCATGTTAGCGTGCCGCTGCTGCTGGGCTCCTGGTGGGGGCTGTCAGTGGGAGCCGCCATGATCGCAGCCGTCATCCTGCGCACCGCGTTGGAGGATCGGACGCTCCAGCGGGAGTTGCCGGGGTACGAAGCGTACAGCCGGCAGGTGCGCTATCGGCTGCTCCCGGGAGTGTGGTGACGCGGGTTTGGGGAGGCTTACGATGAACGTGACAGCCGATCGGGAGGACGACCTCATCTACACTGAGCAAATCTCCTCGACCAGGACGGAGGCGCTCTTCCTGGCGCTCACGGCCTTCTTCGCCTGGCTGTCAGTCCGGCGCGCGCAAGCCGGGCGCCGGGACCTCCTCTCGACTGTGTTCCGCTGCTTCTGTGCTGTCTTCCTGTTCTACTCCGTGAACTACAGGACACTCATCATCCGCCTCACGCCGGAGGCCCTGAAGTTGAAATTCGGCATCTTCACCTGGGTTGTGCCGCTCGCCAACATCGAAGAGTGCCGTCACGATGTGCTGCCGGCGTTGATGCGGAATGGCGGCGCAGGGATCCACTTCATGAGTATCGGCGGCAGATACCGTGCCTCGTTCAATTTCCTGGATCATCCCAGGATCGTGATCGCGCTGAGAGGGCATGCGGGGCCCGTGCGGGACATCTCCTTTTCGACGCGCCGGCCGGATGAGGTCCTGCGATTCATCGGAGAAGCCACTAAGATGAAATTGGCAGCGCGGTCCTGGTCATCAACACGGCGGCTGGCAGCAGACTGCCGCCCGGGGGCACGGCCTGTGAGCGGGAATCGCCAGGCGCGGCCGGCCGGTAGATCCATAGGCGGAGGCTCCTGTGTTCGAACTACCTGAGACCACCACGCTGGCCCGGCAGATCAACGAAGCGGTAACCGGCAAAACCATCCGCAGCGGAAGTCTGGGCAACGCACCGCATAAGTTCGTCTGGTATAACCGCACCCACGAAGGGTTCGCCAGCCTGGTCGCTGGCAGAACGGTCGGCCTGGCGCGCGCCCAGGGCCGTTGGCTAACCATCCCGCTGGCGCCTGGCTACGTCCTGCTGCTGGGGGAGTGCGGGGGCCGGCTGCTGTATCATCCGCCGGGCGCACGCCTGCCGGAGAAGTATCACCTGTGGCTGACTTTCGATGACGGCGCCGCGCTCACAGCGCTGACCCAGATGTGGGGGGCGTTCGAGCTCTACGAGGCAGGGCAGGAGCAGGAACGCCAGTACATCAAGGGGATGCGGCCTACCCCGGTCGAGCCGGCCTTCACCTTCGATTACTTCACGGCCTTACTCGCCGAGCTGGCGACCGGCGAGAAGCGCAGCGTAAAAGCGTTGCTCACGCAAGAACAGCTCATCCCCGGCCTGGGCAACGCCATTGCGCAAGACATCATGTTCCGCGCCGGGCTGCACCCCAAACATCCCATCGGCCAGCTCAGCGCAGAGCAACACCGCGCGCTCTACGACGCCATCGGCGCCAGCGTGGCCACGGCCATCTCCCAGGGCGGCCGATACGACGAGATCGATCTCTACAACCGGCCCGGCGGCTACCGGCGGCTGATGGATAACCGGGCTGCTGGCCAGCCGTGCCCGACCTGCGGCACGATCATCGAGAAGATCCAATACCTGGGCGGCGCGTGCTACTTCTGCCCGCGCTGCCAGCAGTAGGCACATGAAGATCGTCACCATCGTGGGCAGCTTTCACAAGCGGGGCAACACGGCCGAGAACAGGCACGGGGAGCGCACACCATGATCGAAGTCGTCAACCTGGCCGAGAAGTTCAGCCTGTTCGCCGACCATTGGCGCCCGCGCATCGTGGGTGAGCTGAACGGCCAGCAGATCAAGCTCGCCCGGCTCATGGGCAAATTCATCTGGCATCAGCACGACGATGCCGACGAGCTATTCCTCGTCATCCAGGGCACGCTCCGCATGCAGCTGCCGGATGGCGAGGTGCAGATCAGGGCCGGTGAGTTCATCATCATCCCGCACGGGGTGGCACATCTGCCTGTCGCGGACGCCGAAGTTCTTGTCTTGCTGTTCGAGCCCGCCGAGACGCGCAACACCGGCAACGTCGAAAGCGACCGCACCGTAGCCGATCCGGAGAGAATCTGATTCGCCGGATCGGCCCTTTGAGCGCAATCACCGGGTAGTCAAAGAGGGTGTCCTTGCGGAACTTCGACATGAACCTAAGCGCGTATGTTGCCCTTGCGCGGGGCGTGCGCTTGCGCCACACGCGCCACGAACTCATCGACGCCGAGCAAGGCGACGCTCTCGCCGATCAGTCCCAGGGGGAGATCGTCCAGCTTCCGGAAGCGCACACACGACTTGCCCACATCGTAGCGCTTGCCCGTCGCCCGGTAGGCGGCTTCAAACCGCTGGCGGGCCTCATCGTCCATGTAGATGCCCATCAGGTAGACCGCCATGTGGTTCTTCTGGGAGGCCAGCCCCGCGTACGCCAGCGGCTGCCCGTTGTAGGTGTTGGGGTAACGCGCCAGAGGCACCTGGTAGACGATCATCCCCCAGTTCATCGCTTCCTCGTAGCCATCCGGCAGGTTGGCCAGGATGGTACGGCGGACCGCCTCGAGCGCGGTGCGCCGGTCGGCGGGCAGCTCCGCCAGGTATTGTGTGACAGTGGTGGCGTCGGATTGCATTTGGCTTGACTCCTATTCGTGCAGCACCAGTACGTGATGGTATCACACCTGCCGCCAACGAACAACAGTTACGAGGCCAACAGGATGAACAGCCTCGAGAGGCGACGATGGGACCTGCCCGGGTGCGCCCCAGACAACACGGCCAATCGGCATGATAGGGGTCATGGCGGCCGCTTGGGCGCCGGCATAGAATGGAGACAAGCACGGCTTGCGGACACACGAGGCAATCTTGTCCGGCACGTTGAAGGTGGGCACCAGGTGGCGAACGTCGTCATCACGGTTGCGCAATGAGCATCGGAACTACGCCGGCGGTTCCCGCAGGCTTGCCATGAAGGTGGTGGCGAAACTGGCCGGCCCGCGGGGCCACGGGCTGCCGCGTCTTGAGCGGTTTGAGTGAAGCGGTCGGGCGCCCGTACGTGCCCGTAGGAGTAGCGGGACATGCACCCGATAGGAGGACCGATGACACCATCCCCCGCTGAGCGCACGATCCGGGCAGGGTTGCCCGTGATCCGTTTCCTGCAGGCGTACGTGCCGCTGCGCTGGACACGCCGACCGCTGAGGCAGGCCACGGCCCGCGTCCGGTTGCCTGCCGACATCACGCGGGAGGCAGAGTCAGCAGGTGGCGTGCCGTGTGAGTGGCTCATCCCGCAGAACAGCCCGCGGGATCAAGTGCTGCTCTATCTGCATGGCGGCGGCTTCGTCTTCGGAGTGACCCCGCAGCATATCGGGATGGTGGCCTACCTGGCGCGCAAGATGGGCGCCCGCGCCCTGATGGTCGACTATCGCCTGGCGCCGGACCATCCGTTCCCCGCGGCGTTGGACGACTGCGTCACCGCCTATCGCTGGCTGCTGGGCCAGGGCATCTCCCCACAGAACGTAGTGCTGGCCGGCGATTCCGCGGGCGGCAACCTGGCGCTCACGACCATGATGAAGCTGCGCGATGGCGGCGAACCGC
>CAZMIS010000144.1:0-9539 GCA_964566325.1 uncultured Anaerolineales bacterium | reverse complement strand
GCACCAGTTCAGCGGCGGGCAGCGCCAGCGCATCGGGGTCGCCAGGGCGATCGCCATGGGTCCTCGCTTCGTGGTCGCAGATGAGCCGGTCTCCTCGCTCGACGTCAGCATTCAGGCACAGGTGCTTAACTTGCTGGAAGAGTTGCAGGAGGAGTATCATCTGACTTACCTGTTCATCTCTCATGACCTGAGCGTCGTGCGGCACATCAGCGACCGTGTGGCCGTGATGTACCTGGGCCAGATCGTCGAGCAGGGCCCGACGGATGCGCTGTACGAGTCGCCGCTGCACCCGTACACGCAGGCTTTGTTGGCCGCCATACCCCGTGTCGAGCGGGTGCAACGCCGGGAGCGCATCTTGCTGACCGGCGGCGTCCCCAGCCCGATCGATCCGCCTTCGGGCTGTCGATTTCACCCGCGGTGCTTCGCGAAGGTCGGCCGGATCTGCGAGGAAGAGCAGCCGCCATTCTTCACGATCGGGAGTCAGCAGGTCGCATGTTGGATTCATCGCGCGCACAGCACCTGAGGGTGCAGGAGACCGGATGCCGGACTGGCTGACAGCGATCATGGATGCTCCATACCTCGGAGTCATCTTACGCGTCCTCATGATCTTAGTGCTTACCTACCTCGGACAGCTTGGACTGAAACACCTGGCGCGGCACGCGGAGCGCCGCGTCACCGCCGATGCTGTCCACGGCGACGGTTCAGAGCGGCTGAAGACCCTTGTCCGGGTCACCCGAGGCGTACTGACCGGTGTCCTGATCGTGCTGGCCGGCCTGATGATCCTCCAGACGCTCGGCGTCGACATCGTCCCCCTGCTGGCGAGTGCCGGCGTCGCCGGGCTCGCCCTCTCTCTCGGTGCTCAGACGCTGGTCAAGGACTACATCAGCGGCATTTTGATCCTGGTCGAGCACCAGTTCAGCGTCGGGGACACGATTCGTGTCGGCGAGCACCAGGGTGAGGTGGAGCGCATGACGCTGCGTGCAACGTTCCTGCGCGACGTCGAAGGACGACAGCATATCGTGCCGAACGGCGAGATCCGTGCGCTGTCGAACCTGACGGTGGGTTGGTCGCGGGCAGTCGTTGACGTCAATGTGCCCTATGATGCGGATATGAACGCGGTGCTGCGCGCCTTCGAGTCGGCCGCGGCGAGTGCTCCGGACGATCCCGCGATCGCCGGGCAACTGCTGGAGGCTCCCCGAGTGGTCGGCTGGAACGCATTCGGAGACTGGGGCGTCCAGGTGCGCCTGATGGCGAAGACTCTACCGGGAAAGCAATGGACCGCAGCGGCAGCCTTGCGGCGGCACGTGCTCGAAGCGCTGGTCGCCGCGGATGTTCACATCGCGCTGCCCCGCCAGGATGTCAGGGTGCAAATGGATCCAGACGCGCTGAAGAATGTTGTGTGAGATGGCCGATACGTCCCATTGGGGCGGCGAACTGAGGACGGAATTGTAGCCATGTCCTGGTTGTCGAGTGACCGGGGAGACGCGGAGCAGTTGTTACCCGGTGCAACGATCATCTCCTTTGATCTTCCCCCCGGTTTGGACCGACCTGTGCTTCTCACGGTTGCGAACCCCGCGCGCGCTGCAGGCCTGGCAGAAGTAGCGTCGCGCATCGCCCAATCGCGTCGAACCGGACTGATCGTGCTGGTGATAGCTCGACCCCGCCAAAATGTCGAGGTTGAGCCTCCAACTAGCCCGAGCGAATGGCCGGCGCTGGCGGCCGCACTGGAAGAGGCGCGACGTGCCGGCGTGCCGCTGGGCTGGGTCGTGCGCGCTGCTGACGACGTCGGCAAGGCCATTCGTCTCACTGCCGCTGCACTTGGCGCCTCTCTGGTCGTTCTTGGCTGGCGGGGCACTGACCCCAAGCACAGTGCGTCTCTTTCCGGCGTCCTTGAGGATCCCATCTGTGACGTCGCAGTCGTCAGCAGGCGGACCGTGGGTCCGCTGGAGCGCATCCTCGTCTCGGTCGGAAGCGGATCGCATGCTTCGTTGGCGGCCCGGCTGGCTGCGGAGGTGGCAGGCGGCGCGGCGCCGTCGATCACGGCGATGCACGTGGTGTCGGCAGGGCGATCGCCGGGCCGCGTGTTCGCCACGTCGCAGCGCCACTTCCAGCGTATGCTGGGCGACGAGGTGGACTTGGCCAACTGGCAGCGCAAGACGGTTGTCGCTGACGACACGGCCGAGGCCATCCTTGGCGAGCTTGCGTCCGGTTACGATGCGATCCTCATGGGCACCTCGCGTGAAGCACTCATCGATCGCCTGTCGTTCGGAGATGTTCCACAACGCGTCTCGGAGGAGAGCAGAGCGACGGTAATCGTTGCGCGGCGACGCATGCACGTTTTGACGCGTACGTTCCGGGGCAGCTGGCAAGCGCTGACCGATTTGCTGCCCGGGCTCTCGGAACAGGAACGCGATGAGGTCAGGGACTCGATCGCACAGGGCGCACGCTCGCGCGTCGATTTCTTCGTGATGATCACGCTGGCCGCGATGCTGGCCGGCTTCGGCTTGCTTCTCAACAGCCCGGCGGTCATCATCGGCGCCATGCTCGTGGCGCCACTCATGTCCGCGATCGTGGGCCTGGGCCTCGGCCTGGTCGAGGGCGACCCAGGCCTGCTGCGCGCCGCAGGCTGGGCGTCGCTGCGCGGGATGGCCCTGGCTGTGCTGGTGGGATTGGCCCTTGGATTGGTTGTCCCGAACGCGGGGCCGACATCCGAGATCATGGGTCGCGCACGACCGAACATCCTGGACCTTGGGGTGGCACTGGCATCGGGCGCAGCAGGCGCCTATGCCCTGAGCCGCAAGGACGTGTCGGCATCCCTCGCGGGCGTTGCCATCGCTGCGGCGCTCGTGCCTCCGCTTGCAACGGTCGGACTCGGCCTCTCCTTTGGCCGCGGGGACATTGCCGGCGGCGCGCTGTTGCTCTTCCTCACCAACCTGATCGCGATTGCCGCGACGGGCGCCCTGGTGTTTCTCCTGCTCGGTTTCGCCCCTACGTCCGGGCAGAAGCTGAGGC
The DNA here is from genome assembly GCA_964566325.1 of uncultured Anaerolineales bacterium. Lineage (GTDB taxonomy): Bacteria > Chloroflexota > Anaerolineae > CG2-30-64-16 > CG2-30-64-16 > JALOOB01. The sequence goes on along the minus strand of CAZMIS010000144.1, from coordinate 6,527 downwards.
GCAGGGTATTGCGCCGCGGGATGGCGGGCGCAGTAGTATTGCTGGCCGTTGTAACGGTCATCCTGGTGATCCTGACCCGTGAGGCGGTGCGCACGGTGCGGCTGGACTCGGCGATCGACACCTCGATCAGGCAGCAGGTCACAGAGCTGTTGCCTGAGAGCGAGTTGGTGGAGTGGAAGGAGAGCGAAGGCGATGACGAGGCACTGCATCTGTCAGTGACGGTGCGATCGTCCCGGCAGTACCCGCACGCGACGGTCCTGGCATTCCAGCGCGAGGTTGCGACCCAAATCCAGCGGCCGGTGGCGCTGTTGCTCAATGTGATCCCTGCGACGCGCCTTGATCCATTGTTGCCGCCCACGCTGACGCCAACGCCCACGCAGGTCCCTACGCTGACGCCGACGCCCACGCCAACCCTTGGACCCACCGCGACGCCCACCGCCACACTAACCTGGACGCCGTTGCCGACGGAAACTGCAACGCCGACCGACACGCCGACCGCGACTGAGACACCTACGGCGACCAGCACCGCCACGCTTTCGCCAACTGCGACTGAGACGCCCACTCCGCTGCCAACGCCGGGTTTTGCGGTCGTCTCGAACGCGAATCAGCAGGGCGCCTATCTGCGCAGGGAGCCCGCAGGGCAGATTATGGGCGCAGTTGGGGACGGAACGCTCGTGATCCTGCTGGGCGATCGCCAGGAGTTGGGAGGCAGGGTGTGGGCACAGGTTCTGGTCGCAGGCAGGCCGGTCGGGTGGATCGCCACCGATTACCTGGCGCCCGTGCCGGGCTGGCCGTAGCCACCCTCTGTCAGATTCCGGAGCGCCTCGCCGGCAGGCTCCGGTCAGCCGAACGCGGTCAGATCAGTCGGCGTGTAGACACGTATGGCTGCTTCGCCGGCGAGGGGGCAGCGATTCTCGCAGATGCCGCAGCCGACGCAGCGATCCCGCAGCACGACGGGCCTGCGGACGGACGCCTCTTGCCCATCGGGCGCCATCCACGTGACTTCCTCGAGCTGGATCGCCTTGTCCGGCAGCGGGCACATCTCCTCACACACCAGGCAGGTGCGGCCGTCCACCCAAGGGATGCAGCGATCGTGGTCGATGTAGGCGTGGCCCATCACCGCCAGGCGCTTGTCCGCCAAGGCCAGTGGGGGGATGGCGCCGGTCGGACACACCTGGCCGCACGCATTGCAGCCGAAGTCGCAGTGACCCAGCCGGGGAACCAGAACGGGGGTCCACGCCTTTGCCCAGCCCACCAGGCTGATGCCGGGCTGCAGTCCTCCGGTCGGGCATGCCGAGATGCAGAGGCCACAGCGAACGCACTGTGCTGCAAAGTCGGGATCGTATGCGCCGGGCGGGCGAACCAGGCGGGGAGAGGGGTGGACGGCTGACGGATCGATCGACGCCAGCCCGAGCCCGGCGACAGCCGCGCCTGTGGCCGCCAGGAACTGCCGCCTGCTGGGGTCCTGCGGCTGCCAGGACGCGGGCTTCGCATGGCCGGTGAACCGTTGGCCATCCTTCGGGCAGGCCGATGCACAATCCAGGCAGAGGGTGCACTCAGACGGATTGCTGCGGTAGCCATCCTCTGCGTCGATGGTTCCCATAGGGCAGGCGCGGATGCACTGCCCGCAGGAAACGCACCCCGCGTCGACGGTGCGGCGGAGCCACGCTACCTTTGATACCAGCCCCAGCAGCGCACCCAGGGGGCAGAGGTAGCGGCACCAGAAGCGCGGGCGCACCACATTCAGCGCGAGCACCCCGGCAAAGAGCAGCGCGGCGACGAGGCCAGCGGCGTACAGCGGCTGCGTGGCAGTGAAGACGGTGCCTCGCACCGCCGCCTCGAACGCGTCCACGGGCCCGCGCAGGACTGGCACGGCGTACGCTGCCTGTTCCAGCCGCCACACGATGGCGTTCAACGCGGGCCACACCACGGCCGAGGTGGTGCGCGCCGCGAGCGTGATCGGGTCGAGGTAGATCAGGCTGAGGTTGCCGAACAGGGCCATCAGGAGGGTCAGGAACAGCAGGAAGTACTTGATGCGGCGCCAGCCGCCCCTCAAGTCCTTCTCCTGCCGGCGTGCTTGCTGCGGTAAGCCTGGCTTGCGACCCGGGATCCAATCGAGAGCAGTTCCAAGCGGGCACAGCCAGCCGCACCAGGCGCGTCCGGCCACCAGCGCGAGCGCAAGAGCGATCAGCCCACCGATCAGGAGCGTGAGCGTAACCTGGCGCGCGGCGACCATGCCCGAGATGCCGGCGAGCGGGTCCAGCCAGAAGAACAGGCCACTGAGCCCTGACGCGGCAGGCCGGCTTGCCAGGCCCAGGAAGAGGAGAAACGCCGCCAACTGCACCCAGCGGCGAGCCCGGCGCACGCTGCTCGCGCGAACGTGCATCTTCATCTCAGACCGCGATCTCCGCCACGTTCATGGCGCCCAGGTCCATCCGGCCGATGCCCATCTCAGCGCCGAGCCGGATGTAGCCGATATCTGCGCCCGACATGCCGAACAGGGTGGCGGCGTACGCGTCAGCCGCGACGACATCGGCACTGGCGATGACCGTATCGGCCTGTTGGACGTCGTCAAGGTTGCCGCCGGTGGGCCCGTTCCTGACCAGGATGCGCACCGCATCCACCACGGTCAGCTGTGGCCGTACGACCGTGTTGAGGTCGGCGATGCACTGGTCCAGGCCGCGGGAGTGGAAGCCGCCGCGGTCCTGGATGAGCCCCATCAGGTTCTTCATTCCCAGGGTCAGCCGCGTGGCGCCATGGCTCTTGCCCACCGGCATGTTGATGAGCACGTCCGCATCGAGCGCGTCGCCGTAGACGTCCCATTGTTTGAGCTTGCGTCCGCCAGGGATGGCGAGCTGCCGGTAGCCCAGCTGGCTCATGACGACCATCTCGCCGCCTGCGGCCTTCACCGCGTCGGCGATGCCGCTGCTCACGTACGCCTTTTGCGCGGTTCCGCCGAAGGGCGAATCCATGACCCGCACCCGTTGCGCGCCCGCGCCCAGGCAAAGGGCCACGACTGCTGCGACGACCTGGGGATTGGTCGTGCTGGCGTATTCGGGTCCGTGATAGGCGTTGCAGATGTTGGGCTTGAGAACGACCGTCGCGCCGGGCTTGACGAAGCGCTCGATTCCTCCGAGCGCGGCAATCGCGCAGCGAGTCAATTCACCCGGGTCAGCGCCCGCGCCGCGCGCCACCGCGAGGTCGGGCAGGAGCGCGGTGGTTGCTTCGACGGGGGCCGCGGGCGGTTCGGCCGTCCCTGACTGCGTGCTGACAGGCGAGGTTGCCGCCGCGTCGGGCACGGCCGGCGCGTTCGTCATCGCCTCGGGCGACGGCTGCTGAGGCTGGGGAGCCGCCGGCGCAGTGCGCTCGGGTTCACGTGTTGGAACTGGGGCGAGGTCAGGGCTGGGCGGCTTGGAGCCGCCGCACGCGCCCGCTCCCACTCCCGCGAGTGCGAGAGCCAGCATCTGCTGCAGGAACTCGCGCCGGTGATAGCTGTTGGACATAATCTTGCCTCTGCCGCTGAATGGCTCGGGCTGGCAGATGAATGATACCCCATCTGCCCCGAATCGTGAAACTGCGCGCAAGGTGGCTTTTGACGAACGGCGTGCGCTGGCGTATCATGGCAGCGCATCGGGCCGAACCGGACTGCGGGGCAGGGCGGTGAGGCTAGCCTTTGAGGATTTGTGAATGCCGGACCCGATTCCTGTCGACGCCTACGCGCTCATCATCGGCGCGATGAAGTGTGGTACTTCCTCCCTGTACGATTACCTGCAGGGCCATCCTGAGATCTGTCCTGCGATCACCAAGGAGCCGGAGTTCTTCTCGGAGCATCAGAACCACAAGCGGCGCGTCGAGCGCTACGAGGACCTTTGGTCGTTCGATGCTGCGGTGCACCGGTATGCGCTGGAAGCGTCTACGGGCTACACCAAGTATCCCGAGGAGCCGAACGCCGCGGGCAACATCCATGCCTACGGGCTGCGTCCGAAGCTCATCTACCTGGTACGGAATCCGTTCGACCGTATCGCGTCGCACTACAACTTCATGCAGAAGAACGAGACGTGGGGCCTGGATGTCACGCATCCACACCTGATCAACACCAGCAACTACTACCTCCAGCTGGCGCAGTACCGGAAGTGGTTCCCGCGCGAGGATCTCCTGGTACTCGATTTTGCTGACCTGACGGCGGATCCGCGCAGGGTTCTCGAGAGGACCTACGACTTCCTCGGGCTGGCGCACAGCTACTTCCCGGAGGAATACGCGGTCAGGAACCCCACGCAGATGAAGTCGCGGACGGAGAAGCGGCTGAAGGCGTCGAAGATCAGCCCGCTGTTCCGGTTCGTGCCCAAGCCGCTCAAGCAACGCGTCAAGAGCTTGTTGCGTCGCACGGCGGTGCCTGCGAAGCGCGTCCTGACGGACGGGGAGCGGGGAGCGATCTTCGCTGCGCTGCGCGAGGACATGGCGCGGCTGCACCGCGAGTATGGCATCGATGTGCAGAGGTGGGGGTTCGACGCGTGAGGCGTTGGGGTGAGAGTTAACCCCGATTGAAATCAGGGCCAAAGGGCCGTTGGCCCCTCAGGTGCGATTTCAATCGCCACCATGGTCTGCGCCTACGCCGACCTCGACCTTAGCCAGCGAACTTAGGCTCCGGCAGCCCCTGGATATCGGTGTGGACCACCCACAGGTCGCCGCAGCCCGGCGCGGCGGCGCGCTGTTCGGCCGTGAGCCAGCCCCAGGCGGTGGTAACGTACAGGTCCGTGAGGTCCGGTCCCCCGAAGCAGCAACTCGTGGGGTTGGGCACCGGCATGCGCACGACCCGCTCGATGCGGCCTTCGGGATCGTAGCGCGTGAGCCGCCAGCCGCCCCAATGTGCGCTCCACACGCACCCCTCGGCGTCCACGGTCAGGCCGTCGGGCAGGCCATCTTCCACGGGCACCTTCGCGAAGAGACGACGATTTTCGATGTCGCCGGTGGCGGGATCGAAGTCGAACGCGAGCAGCTCGTAGGCGAACTGCGCAGTGACGTACATGGTCCGGTTGTCAGGGCTCCAGCCGAGGCCGTTGGAGCACGCGAGGCCACTTGCCATCGTGCGGACGGAGCGGTCGAGGTCGACCCGGTAGAGCGAGCCCAAGGGCTGGGACTGGTCGTCCGCCTGCGTGGTGCCCGCCCAGAAACGCCCCTGGCGGTCGGCCGAGCCGTCGTTGAAGCGCACCGGGCGATTGCCTGCTTCCGGGTCCGCGATGAAGTGCGCGGTTCCGGTGTGCTCATCCCACAGGTAGAGACCGGTTCGCGTGGCGAAGATGAATCCGCCGCCTTGCCGGCGGGCCTGGCCGGTCACAGGGATGCCGGGCGTCCACTGCTGGAATGCGCCCGTGGCCGGCACGAGGCGGTAGACGGTGGGGTGGCTCCAGATATCGAGCCAGTAGAGCGCCTGTTCCTCGATATCCCAGCGCGGGCTTTCCCCGACTTCACTCTCCACGCCCGCGACATGTTCGACTTCAAACATGGCTAACGACCTCCCATAACGATCTGACTTCCGCGTGCCCGGATCGTCAGGCTGAGCTCAGCGTGCGGGCTCTCTGGGCGCGCCGCTCGCGACTCAGCTGGAGAACTGCGCGCGCCGTAGGTGCGTCGGTGATGAGGCAGTTGCAGAACCGTCCCTGAAGCCCGGCGTAGATGGCGCGCGCTTTGTGGATGCTGCCCGAGATGGCGATCACCTTCGGAATGCCGCGAATCGATGCGGCGTCGAGGCTGATGGCACGCCGGTTGGCGGGGATGTCCAGCAGCTGGCCGTCCTGGTTAAACTGGTGCGCGACGATGTCTCCCACGACGCCGGCATCCACCAGTGCCTGTAGCTCGCCGCGGGTCATGTAGCCCGCGCGCAGCAGGCTGTTGTACTCGGCCTCGACCGTGCCGATGCCGATGACTGCCACTTCGGCCTTGGACGCGATGTTCAGCGTCTCTTCGATCGTCCGCTCGCGGCGCAGCGCCTTAGCGGTGCCTTCGTCCTCGACCAGCAGGGGGGCAGAGAGGAACCTGAAAGAGGCCCCCAGCTTCTGCGCCAGCCAACGGCCGAGCTCCGCGCCGTCAACCAGGGGGTCGCCATACCCGACCGCACCGATCAACTGCACCACGGTGGAATCTGGCACATGGGTCGTGGGCATCGCGCTGACAACTGCGTGGACGCCCGTTCCCCAGCTGAGCCCGATGGTGATGCCGGGGTGGAGCAAGGATTGCAGCGCACGGGCGCCCAACTCGCCCAACCGGCGCAGCAGGAGCTGGTAGTCGTCGGGCGGCTCGGCAAGCACGTGGGCACAGGCCAGACCGAACTCCGTCATAAGCTGCTCCTCCAAGCCGGCGTCGGTGCGAAGCGGGTAGTGAATTCGCACCTCTACCAGGCCTGCAGCCCGCGCCTGGTCCAACAGCCGAGAGACCATCGACCGTGATTTGTTGATGCGCTCCGCGATCGCCGCCTGGTCGAGCCCCGCCTCGTAGTACCAGATGGCAACCTGCGCCAGAAGGTCTAAACG
>CAZMIS010000143.1:0-9544 GCA_964566325.1 uncultured Anaerolineales bacterium | reverse complement strand
TTGCTGGGTTCCGCGCGCGCAAAGGAGTTGCTGGCGCAGCTCCTGGACCGCGCGGACATGGTGCTGCTCGATAGTCCGCCCACGGTGGCGCTCGCCGATGCGGCGATCCTCAGCACGCAGACAGACGGCGTGTTGCTCGTGCTGGACGCAGGCCGGACCCGGCGGGAGGTGGCGCGGCGCGCGCTGGAGGCGTTGAACCGCGTGAACGCGCGCGTGCTGGGGACAGTCATCAATCGGATGCCCCTTAAGGGTGACGGATACTATTACTACTACTACAGCTACGATAACTACTCCACGGAAGACGGGCAGAGCGCCGGCGGAGGTTCGCGCAGCGGACGTCGTCGCGGCCTGAAGCGGCAGCCCAGGGAAGCCACGCCGGCCACGGGTGCGAGCGAGTCCAGCTGAGGCACTTGCGTGGTGCAAGCCCCGCCAGGGCAACCAAAGACCGGCAGGAGCATGGCGCTGTTATCGCCCTTTCGCACTCGTGAGAACTTGACCCTCGCGCCAGAGTGGTACGATTGGCTCGCACCGGCTCTGCGCGCAGAGCCGGTGCGGCTGCCGCAGCCGCCCCAGGACTTCGCAGGGCAGACGCACCGGCTTTCCGGCCACGGCATCTTGCCGCTCCTCTACGTCCGGCTTCGTGATGATCCTCTCTGGCGCACGCTCTCCCAGGAGATACGCGCGTCTCTGGCCGACGCTTTCCAGCAGAGCGCGGCGCGATCCTTCTTGCTCGACACCGAGCTCGTCCGCATTGCGAACCCTCGCGGCAGCCTGGCCTTGCTGAAGGGTTCTGCGGTGGGCCGCCTGATCTACCCCAATCCTGCGCTTCGCCCCGTCAGTGACATCGACCTGCTCGTACGCCGCGAAGCCGTGGACGCTGTCCAGTCTCACCTGGTGGATCTCGGCTATGTTGGGCAGGGTATCACCGCCCACCGCCGCCTGGGAGCGCTCGCCCGTCGCTACCGCGCGGAGATGCCCCTCATGGCGGATGTCCCAGGTTGCGGCCGGCTCCTCGTGGAGTTGCATTGGGCCCTGGTCGAGGCGCCCTACTACGTTGATAGAATGCAGCCCGACGACCTATGGGCAGGTGCATCGCCCGCTCCTGGTCTGCCCGGGTTCCTGATGCCTCGCCCCGTTCTCCTGCTCGCACACGCATGCGCCCATCTCAGCATGCACCACAGCTCAGACCTGCGACTCATCTGGCTCGTGGACGTCGATCGGCTGGCACGGCTGCCCCATCTTGACTGGGACGAGCTGGTTGACGCGGTCGCGCGCTGGAGGCTTGGCTTCGCACTCCACACCACCCTGGCAGTGGCAACCCGTTGGCTGGGCACGCCGGTGCCCGACGCAGTCACGGCCAGGCTAGCGCAACTGGCCCGTGATCCGATCGGAGCGAGTTTCTGGGGGCTGGGAGATGAGACGAAGGGACGAGCCGTCCGCCGCGCTGCTCGCTCGCTGGCCGCTCTGGGGCCGGTGCGAGGGACAAAATACGCGGCGTGGCTTGTCTTGCGCGCGGCCCTGCGCCCGCTGGAACTTCTCATGCGCCAACGTGCGGCGAGGCAGCGATGACATTGGGCCGGCACGTGCTCGCAGCAACCTGGCTGCCGCTGCTCCACGACGCACTGGTCGAGCAGGGCAGCCTGCGCCTGCCGCTGCGCGGCAACAGCATGCTGCCCACCCTCCCGCAAGAGTGCGAGATTGAAGTCGTTCCGCTGTCCGGGCCACCCGAGGTGGGCGACCTGATCGTCTTCGTTGCCGGCGACTCGCTGGTCGCTCATCGCCTGGTGCGGCGCGATGGCGGCAGGCTGATTGCCCAGGGCGACCACAGGCTGGGCCCGGACCGCCCGCTCACGCCCGATCAGATTCTTGGTCGCGTCGCAGGGGCGTTCGTGGCCGCGCAGCGCATCTGGCCGACACCGTGGGCTCGCAGGATGGCGTGGCTCTGGCAGGTTCGTTACCAGGTCCTGCGGGCTGCCCGCTTTGCGGTGCGCCCGCTGCGGCGTCTGCGCCGCCGGTCGTCTCGGCCGTACGCCTAGAGAGGAGTCCTCTTGCCCGCCAACACGTTCGTCATCGACATTGCAGGCCTTGTCTGCCAGGTGGTCCTGCCATCGCAGCGATGGGCGCGCCCCCTCTCCGAGCGATACGCAGACTTTCTGGCCGAGCCCACCGACCCGCCGGACTGGCACGTCGAGCTGCGCGAAGACAGGGCCACACCACAGGTGATCCCTGGCTGGATTCAGCACGATGGCCCGGTCACCGACTTCCACGTCTCCTGGTACCGTGGATCGATCGACCTCGCGGCACGCACGGCCTGGGTCACCTCGCCCCACACCGACCTCGCAGCATCCGCTATCGAGCGGACGCTGGGATACATCTGCATGCAGGCGCTGCCGCGGGATCACGAGGCGCTCCTGCTGCATGCCGTTGGCGTCGCAATCGACGATCGCGGGTACGTGTTTTTCGGTCACTCGGGCGCTGGCAAGACGACGGTCGCAGGGCTCGCGCAGGGTCACGGCGAGGTGCTCTCTGACGAAAACGTGGTGCTCCAGTTGGCTGACGGAGGCGTGGCACTCTGCAGCACGCCGTTCTGGGGCCACAGCACCCCTGCCGCGCTCATCCGCCGCCGCGCCGGCCGCTATCCCCTGGTTGGGCTCTTTTCGCTGTCTCATGCGCCCGGGTTCGCACTCACGCCGCTCGCTCATGCCCAGGCAGTCGCCAGCCTGTTACGACCGAGAAGGTCGCCACGGAGCGCGTGGAGAGCGCGGGCGCCTGGCTCCAGGTCGCCGGTCGCATCGTCGAGCGAGTGCCTGTGTTCCGCCTCGACTTTCCTCCTACCGCGGAACTGTGGCCCTTCCTGGCACGTCAGATGGATTGAAAGCTGCTATAATCCAGCGAGGACGGCGTGGCCGCGCCGTTGCCTGCAGCGTGCATGAGTGTGCAGCCGTTTGCGCGGTGACGTCAGGAGGAGAGATCCCATGTTCACTACCCGTACTCCAGCCCTTCGGCTGTTGCCGGCGGTCCTGCTGCTGATGGCTGCGCTCGTCGCGACCGGCTGTCAGGCCAAGACGCCCGTGTCCGGCCCCGCGGAGGTTAGCGTGACCCAAATCACGGGCGAGCGCCCTGCGGACCCCACCACCGGGCTTCAGTATCGACTTTCCCAGGGCGCGGAACAGGCGCCCGATCGCTCCGTCCTGCCTCCTGCGCCGGCCCGGCCACTGGATCGCACCGCCCTGCAGCGCCTTCTCGACCGGCTGCCGCCGCTGGTTGGCCAGGAGGGCGACCAGCAGGAGTTGAACCTGCCGAAGGAGACCCTGCCTGCGCCCCGCCCAGGCCAGACGATCAAGGAATCCTTCCCGCCACCTGCATCTCCCACACCCGCGCCTGAGGTTGCCACCGGGCCGCTCGAGGTCCTGCGCTATGCGCCGGAAGGCGCGGTGGGAGTCGCGCCAAACCTGAGCGTCACCTTCAATCAACCGATGGTTGCGCTGACCGGCCTCAGCGACCTGGCAGCACTCGATGCCCCGGTGCAGCTCTCTCCGCAGCCGGAAGGCCAGTGGCGCTGGGTCGGCACGAAGACCCTGGTGTTCGAGCCCGCCGCCGCCACAGGGTTCGCTGCAGGCCGCTTCCCGGCTGCTACGGAGTACCGCGTAACCATACCGGCAGGCACGACCTCTGCCACTGGGGGCAAGCTCGCGCAGGCCGTCGCGTTCACCTTCACCACACCACCGCCGGCCGTCGAGACCGCGTCGCCGAAGGACACGGTGTCACGCCGCGACGTCATCGTGTTCCTCTCGTTCAACCAGCGCATTGTCCCGGCCGATGTCCTGAAGACGATCGCTGTCAAGGCCGCTGATAAGTCCTTCCCCGTCCGCCTCGCCACCGGGGAGGAGATCGCGGCCGACGATCGGGTATCGGGCCATGCCGGTCGCGCACAGGAAGGCCGCTGGCTTGCGTTCCGCACCGTCGATCTCCTGCCAGCAGATACGAGCGTGAGCGTCACCGTGGGCCCCGGAACCCCCTCAGCAGAAGGACCTCTGAAGAGCCCTGCGGCGCACGCGTTCTCGTTCCGCACGTACGGGCCCCTGCGGGTGCTTTCGGCCCAGTGCGGCTGGGGCGGCGAATGCACGCCGCTCATGCCGTGGCAGGTGCAGTTCTCCAATCCGCTCGACCGTAACAGCATCACCGGGAACTCCGTGACGGTGGAGCCGGCCCTGCCCGCGCTCGCGCTGGACATCTGGGGCGATACGCTGCAGATCCGTGGCCAGAGCAAGGGGCGCACGACCTACAAGATCACGCTGGATGGAAGCATCCAGGATATCTTCGGCCAGACGCTGGGCGAGTCGCAGACCAAGAGCATCACGGTCGGCTCGAGCCAGCCCGCCATGCAGTTGACGGGAGGCGACTTCGTCGTGCTGGACCCGCTGGCCGCGCCGGCGCTGAGCGTCTATACGATCAACTACACCCGTGTGAACGTGACTGCCTACGCGGTGACGCCCGACGATTGGCAGTCCTTCAAGACCTACCTGGCCGAACGCTATCGCACGGACGCGCCGCCTCCAGTTCCGGGCAAGCAGGTCTACACCCGACAGGTGCCGATCGAGTCGGCGGCCGACCAGTTGACGGAGACATCGCTCGACCTCAAGGCCGCGTTCGACAAGGCCCAAGGCCACCTGGTCGTGGTGGTCAAGCCGGAGCGCTCGGGTCTGCCCGGGCTGCTTTCGGGCCGGCAGTCCCAGAACCTGGAAGACGTGGTTTGGATCCAGTACACGGAGATTGGGCTCGACGCGTTCACGGATGCCGGCCAGATGGTCGCGTGGGCCAACTCGCTGCGCACCGGGGCGCCGCTGGCCGATGTGGCTTTGTCACTGTGGCCCGCCGGGGCCACGGCCACCACCGGCGCCGACGGAACTGCGACGCTGCCGCTGCCCGCTGGCCGCGCGGCCCAGCTCCTCGTGGCGAAATCGGGCGATCAAATCGCCATCCTCCCCGCCAACCTGTACTACTGGGGCGATGAAGGGTGGCGCCAGCAGCCGCTCACCGATGTGCTGCAGTGGTACGTCTTCGACGACCGCAAGATGTACCGGCCCGGCGAAGAGGTGCACGTCAAGGGCTGGATTCGCCGCTGGGGCGCCGGCCCGCGCGGAGACATCGCCGCGCCCGGCGGAGCGGCCGAGGCCATCAGCTACCGCCTCCAGGATTCCCAGGGCAACGAGGTGGCGACCGGCCGTGCGGAGATCAACGCACTGGGCGGCTTCGATTTCGCCCTTGAGTTGCCGGAGGCGATGAACCTTGGCTACGCCTACCTGCAGCTCGATGCGATCGGCGGCAGCGGCGCAGACAATCGCTCGTGGGGCCACCAGCTCCAGGTCCAGGAGTTCCGCCGGCCCGAGTTCGAGGTCAAGGTGACGGCTCCGGAAGGCCCCTTCTTCGTAGGCGGCAGCGCCACGGCCGACGTCAGCGCCAGCTACTACGCGGGCGGAGGGCTTCCGAACGCGCCGGCCGAGTGGTCGGTCACGACCAGGGCGGGCGTCTATGCCCCTCCGGGCTGGGATGACTTCACCTTCGGACGCTGGGTCCCATGGTGGCGGCTCTGGTGGCGAGACTCCCAACCCGTGTCGGTCGAGATGGGCAAGTCCTTCTCGGGCATCACGGATGCAGCGGGCATCCACCATCTCAGGCTCGATTTCGATGCAGTGACGCCGCCCGAGCCAACGTCCGTGCGCCTGGAAGCCACCGTGACCGACGTGAATCGCCAGGCCTGGACCGGCGCCGCCGACATCCTCGTGCACCCGTCCAGCCTCTATGTCGGCCTGCGCACCGAGCGCATGTTCGTCGAGCAGGACGAGCCGCTGCCGGTCGAGATCATCGTGACCGATCTGGACGGCAAGGCCATTGCCGGGGTCGAAGTGAAGCTGACCATGGCCCGCCTCGAGTGGACGTGGCAGGGCGATGGCTACCAGGAGAAAGAGGTCAAGCCGCAACCCTGCACCGTCAAGTCGGAGGTGGCGCCGGTAAGCTGCACCTTCGAGACGCCCGAGGGCGGCACCTATCGCATCAGCGCCACGGTCATGGACGCGGAGGGCCGCGCCAACCTCACGCAGCTGACGCGCTGGGTTTCCGGCGGCGATCGGATACCGTCGCGCGAGGTCGAGCAGGAAGAGATCACCCTGGTGCCCGACAAGAAGGAGCACCAGCCGGGCGAGACGGCCGAGATCCTCGTGCAGGCGCCGTTCTATCCGGCCGAGGGCATTCTCACGCTGCGGCGCAGCGGCCTCGTGAGCAGCGAACGCTTCACCCTGGAAGGTCCATCGACGACGCTGCGGATCCCGATCGAGGAAGGCTACACGCCGAACGTCACCGTGCAGGTCGACCTCGTGGGCGCGGCAGAGCGAACCGGCGATGCTGCGGCCGAACCTGGGGACCAGGCGTCGACCGCGCTGCCCAAGCGCCCGGCCTACGCGCGCGGAGAGCTGAGCCTCTCCATCCCGCCGCTCAGCCGCACGCTATCCGTCACCGCGCAGCCTGCTGCGGACAAGGTCGAGCCCGGCGGCTCCACTGAACTGGAAGTCGTCGTGACCGATGCCCAGGGCAAGCCGGTGGCGGACGCTGAGCTCGCCGTCGCCGTGGTCGACGAGGCCATCCTTGCGCTGACCGGATATGATATTCCTGACCCGATCACGGCCTTCTACACCGACCGCGCTGCAGGCGTGTCCGATCACCACAACCGCGGCTACATCGTACTGGCCAGCCCCGAGCAGCTGGAGCTGCGCGAAGCCCTGGCCAGCGCGGACATGGCCGCGGGAGCAGCCGCGACGATGGCGCCCGCCATGGTGCCGGCGCCGGCCGCCATGGCGCAGAGCGCCGTGATAGAGAAGGCGGCGATGCGGGAAGATGAGGCCGCGTCCCCGGACACCCCGATTTCAGTCCGCAGCGACTTCAACCCACTGGCTCACTGGTCTCCTGCCGTGTCGACCGATGGCGCGGGCCGGGCCAAAGTCACCATCGAAGCGCCCGACAACCTCACGCGCTACCGCATCATGGTCGTCGCTGTCGCGGGCGGCAAGCAGTTCGGCAAGGGGGAGGCCGCGCTGACGGCCCGCCTGCCGTTGATGGTGCGGCCCTCTGCGCCGCGCTTCCTCAACTTCGGCGACGTGTTCGAGTTGCCGGTGGTCGTTCAGAACCAGACCGATGACCCGCTCACCGTGGACGTCGCCGTTCGCGGCGCGAACATCTCACTGACCGAGGGCCAGGGACGCCGGGTGACCGTCCCCGCAAACGATCGGGTGGAGGTGCGCTTCCCCGCCACGACGATCAGCGCCGGCACGGCGCGGCTGCAGATCGCGGCCGCAGCCGGCAAGTGGGCGGACGCCGCATCCGTCGAGCTGCCCGTCTACACGCCGGCCACCACCGAGGCCTTCGCGGTCTACGGCGTCCTGGATGAAGGCAGCGTCGCACAGCCGGTCATCGCACCGACAGGCGTCTTCACCCAGTTCGGTGGCCTTGAGATCACCACCTCTTCGACCGCGCTCCAGGCGCTGACGGATGCGTTCGTCTACCTGGTTCAGTACCCGTTCGAGTGCTCGGAACAGCTAGCCTCCCGCATCCTGGCGGTGGCCGCGCTGCGGGACGTCCTGACCGCGTTCCAGGCGGATGGACTGCCCGACCCAGCAGCGATCGAGACGGCCATGGCGCGCGACCTGGAGCGGCTGGCCGGCATGCAGAACGACGACGGTGGCTTCCCCATCTGGAAGCGCGGGGACGACTCGTGGCCGTATCACACGGTCCACGTGACGCACGCGCTGCAGATGGCGAAACAGAAGGGTTACCCGGTCAACCAGGCCGTCCTGGACCAGGCCGGCGCCTACCTGAAGGACATCGAAAGCCACTATCCGGGATGGTACGGCGTCCCCGCTCGCTCCACCTTGAGCGCCTACGCCCTGTACGTGCGTGACCTCATGGGTGATCGGGATGCAGCCAAGGCGCGCAAGCTCCTGGCCGACAACGGCCTGGAGAAACTGGAGCCTGAGGCGATCGGCTGGCTGCTGTCGGTGCTCAGCGACGACAGCGGATCGACCGAACAAGTCGCTGCCATCCGCCGCCACCTGCTCAATCGGGTCATCGAGACGGCCGGCGCCGCGCACTTCGTGTCCAGCTACGGGGACCAGGAATACGCCCTGCTCTACTCGAACCGCCGCGCCGACGGGGTCATCCTCGACGCGCTGATCGGGGATCAGCCCGACAGCGACCTGATCCCCAAGCTGGTCGCCGGCCTGCTGGGCGGGCGAACCGGTGGCCGCTGGGGCAACACCCAGGAGAATGCCTTCATCCTCCTGGCGCTGGATCGCTACTTCAACACCTACGAGGCGCAGACCCCGGACTTCATCGCCCGCATCTGGCTCGGCGAGCAGTACGCGGGCGAGACGGCCTTCCGCGGGCGCACGACCGACTACAAGCAGGTGGATGTGCCGATGCGCTACCTGGCCGGCGAGTTCGCGGGCACACAGGACCTGGTGATCGCCAAGGACGGCCCTGGCCGCCTTTACTACCGCCTGGGCCTGCGCTATGCGCCGCTCGCGCTGGATCTTGATGCCTACGATGCCGGCTTCACGGTGGAGCGGTCATACGAGGCCATCGACGACCCGGCCGACGTTAGCCGCGCGGCGAACGGCGACTGGATCATCAAGGCAGGCTCCCGGGTGTGCGTCAAGCTCACGATGGTGGCGCCCGCGAGGCGTTACCACGTCGCGCTGGCCGATCCGCTGCCCGCCGGGCTCGAGCCCTTGAATCCTGCCCTGGCCACGACCGGCTCGCTGCCGGCCGAGGCCAACCAGCCTGCCAGCAAGGGCGGATACTGGTGGTGGTGGGGACCGTGGTACGAGCACCAGAACCTGCGCGACCAGCGAGCGGAGGCCTTCGCCTCCACCGTCTGGGCGGGCGTTCATAACTACACGTACATCGCGCGTGCCACCACGCCGGGCCGGTTCGTGGTTCCACCGGCTAAGGCCGAGGAGATGTACGCACCGGAGACGTTCGGCCGGAGCGCCGGCGACGTCGTCATCGTGAAGTAGCACGTCAGGCTGCAGGATCTCGACCCGGGCCCGCGGTGGCCAACGGCGCCCCCGACCCGGATACGTCCTGAGATGCCAGCATCCGACCGGAGGCGCAATGAGGCGTTGGAATGGTTGGGGCGACGAAGCCACGATATACCCTTTGCACGACTCAGCGAGACGCTTACTGGCCGGGAAAGTGGGGACAGGAACCCCGCCGGCAGACGTCACGCTCGAACAGGTCGTAGCTGATGTGCCGCCGGGTCGCCTGCAAGGACACCCTCTGATCTCGCAGGAAGCGGCTGCCAGGGTGCGCCACGCGGCCGGCCAGAGCCTTCCGGACTGGATCGCCCTGCGCTCGGGACGGCTGCCCGCCATCCCCGACGGCGTCGCCTTTCCGCGCAGTGGCGACGAGGTACGCGATCTTCTGCGGATGGCAGAGCGCACGGGGGCTGCCGTCATCCCCTATGGGGGCGGCACCAGCGTGGTCGGGCACA
>CAZMIS010000142.1:0-9579 GCA_964566325.1 uncultured Anaerolineales bacterium | reverse complement strand
TCTCTTCAGCCCTATCGCCGGCGTGGTGGCCGACCGGTTTCCCCGGAAATGGATCCTGGTCGGCTCGAACGTGGTGCGGGTCCTTTTCGCCCTGACGTACATCGTCATCCTGAGCCAGCTTGAGGGCGCGTGGCGGTTACTTGCCATCTACGCGCTGACCTTCCTGACCGCGACGCTGGCCCAGTTCTTTGCGCCGGCCGAAGGCGCGTCCATTCCGATGCTGGTCGGCGAGGACCACCTGCTGCAGGCCAATTCGCTGTTCACCCTGACCATGGCAGCTGCTCAGGTGCTTGGCCTGATGGTGCTGGGACCGCTCTCCATCAGCCTGTTGCGTGTCGAGGGTGGGTTCGCCCTGCTGGCCGTGCTGTACCTGGTTGCCGCCATCTCGGTGTCAACCTTGCCGACGGATCGGCCGGCCCCGCGTCGCGCGTCGGCCACTTCGGGCTGGCGCCTCTTGTTGAACGAGATGGCCGAGAGCCTGCGGTTCGTGCGGGGCCAGCGCCGCATCCAGACCGCCATCGTCCAACTGGTGACCATCGCCACCCTGATCATGTTGATGGCCATGCTCGCGCCGGGGTATGCAGCGCGCGTGTTGGGCATGTCGGCGGAGAACGCGGTCATCGTCTTTGCCCCTGCCGGCCTCGGCATGCTCATGGCGATCGGCCTGACCGGACGTTGGGGCCACCTCCTGCGCCGCTACGGGTTTGGCTACCTGGGCCTGATCTTCAGTGGCCTGGCGTTTGCCGGCATGGGCTGGATAGCCCTGAGCTACGACCGCGTGATGCAGCCCATCCTGCAGTTCTACCCCCAGGCTGCGTTCAGCCTGACCACCGCCACCATGACCTTGGGCTTAATCCTGGGGCTGTGCCTGGCGAGCGTGAATATCCTCGGCCAGACCGTCGTGCAACAGGACTCGCCGGCCTACATCCGCGGCCGGGTCCTGGCACTGCAGTTCATGCTCAGCAACCTGATCGGCATTCCCCCCATGCTGGCCCTCGGTGGCCTGGCCGACGTGATCGGCATCCCGCGCGTGATGGAGGTTGCGGGGCTCGCGGCAATCGGCATGGCGCTGCTCAGCCTCTTTGTCGGGCGCGTACGGGATCGCAGAGCCGAGCCGGCTGCGCAATGACCGGTCAACCGGCGTCAATTTGACACCCACGCATGCGGACAGGTATAATCCGTCAGGTTAAGCGGGTGAGACCTGCTATCTGTCTCGCCTGCTTTTTCTGTCTGCGAGATGCCACGTTGCCGCTCCGGCGCGTTGCGACGTTTTGTTATCTGATGAGGAGTTGAGATTCATGTCTACCAAGCGGACGTATCAGCCGAAGAGTCGCCGTCGCCAGCGGGTGCACGGGTTCTTCAGCCGGATGAGAACACCCGGCGGTCGCCATGTGTTGGCGACGCGCCGCGCGCGCGGTCGCAAGCGCCTGACGGTCTGAGCAGTAAGGCAGTAGCAGAGCTTTGGAACGCCGGTTTCGCGTTCGCGATCATGAACGATTCCGGCAGATCAGGCGAGAAGGCGCCAGCCAGGCGCATCCACTGATGATCTTGAGCTACTTGCCGAACGAGATGGATGTCAGCCGCTGTGGCTTCACGGTCAGCAGGCGAATCGGGAAGGCCGTCGAGCGCAATCGGGCCCGACGGCGCATGGGTGAAGCGGTGCGCCATCTGTGGGATCTGGTTCATCCCGGCTGGGATCTCGTGTGGATCGCACGGCCCGGCATCAACGAAGCCAGCTTTCCGGACATACAAGATGCCTGTGCCCGCCTCTTACGGCGGGCACGCTTGCTGAAGGAATGAAACGCTTTTTATTGGCCCTGATACGGTTCTACCAGCGAGTCATCTCGCGGGGGTTGCCGGCCTCGTGCCGGTTCTATCCTTCCTGTTCGGAATACACCTATCAGGCAGTCGAAAAATATGGGGCCGTGCGCGGAGGGTGGCTGGGACTGCGCCGCATCTCCAGGTGCCACCCGTGGAACGCGGGTGGCTACGATCCCGTGCCTTAAGGCAGAGGAGTAAGACTGAGAGTGAGTAAGAAACAGCGCACTTTGCTGTTAGTGGCGGTGTTGTTGCTGTCCGTGCTGGTACTGTCGGGCTGCGCGTTGCCGACCGGCGAGATCAACCTGGATAGCCCGCCCGGCTGGTGGGAGGGCGTGATCGTCTACCCGCTGGCCAAGCTTCTGATCGTGCTTCACAACTTCATCAGCGGCCTCGGCATGAACAACAGCTGGGGTTGGGCCATCGTCATCTTCACTATCCTCGTCAAGGTTGTGACACTGCCGCTGACGCTCAAGCAACTGCAATCCACCAAGGCACAGCAACAACTGCAGCCCAAGTTGCGCGAGCTTCAGGAAAAGTACGGCAAGGATCGGCAGAAGCTGTCTGAAGAGCAGATGAAGCTCTACAAGGAGTCGGGCATCAATCCGATGGGCGGCTGTCTGCCCATCCTGGTTCAGATGCCGATCCTCTTCGGCCTGTACCAGGCCCTCTACGTCCTGGCTAATCCCAGTGTGGGGCAGCTGCAGGAAGCCCGTTTCTTCTGGATTCCGGATCTCTCCTTCCCCAGCCTCACCGTGGGCACATCCTGGCTCAGCGCCGCGTTTCAAAGCAACGATTGGGGCAAGCTCGCCACCTACGTCAGCCTGCCTGTGTTGATGCTGGTCACGCAACTGATCCTCCAGAAGATGTCTGCGCCTCCGAAGGCAGCCAGCGGTCAGCAGGATCCGCAGGCGCGCATGATGACCCAGATGATGCTCTTCATGCCCCTGATGTTTGCCTGGATCACCTTGGGCTTGCCCTCGGGCCTGACGCTGTACTGGACCGTTTCGAATATCCTGGCCCTGGTTCAGCAGTACTTTGTCACCGGCTGGGGCGGCCTTGGGGACTGGTTCCCCTTCCTGAAGACAAAGCAGCTGGCCCTGGCCGGTGCGGGCAGTACCGCTAAGGCAGTGGTCAACAGTGGCACCGCGAAGGTGGGCGCCAGCTCAGAGCCGGCAGCCCCCACTCGCATCGTGAGTGAAACACCCGACAAGCCGATCAAGCGCCGCAAGCGCCGCCGCTAGTCCGGTTCCGGCTCACTATCGTTGAGGATGAAGACCCATGACAGGAGAAAAGAGCGGAGAGTTCCGCGGTAAGACCCTCGAGGCCGCGATTGCGGCCGGGCTGGCTGCGTTGCGGCTGGCGCGAGAAGATGCAGAGATCGAGATCATCCGTCCGGGCAGCCGCGGTGTGTTGGGCATCGGGGCGGAAGATGCCGTCGTGCGTGTCTCCGAAGTAGTGGCTGCGGCGGCTCCCCCGCCAGCGCCCCGACCCGTCAGCCGAGCCGAGGCGCCAGCTGAGCCCGCGCCCGCCGCCGCGCCCGCCGCCGCGCCCGCCGCCGCGCCGCGCCCGGAACCTAAGGTCGCGCCGGCGCCGCGCCAGGAACCCAAGGCCGCACCGGTGGTGCAGCCTGTGGCGACAACAGCGGAAGAGGGCAGCCACGAAGAGCGGGCGCTCGCTGCCGCGGAAAAGGGCCGTGAACTGCTGGCCGGAATGCTCGAGCACATGAACGTGCGGGCCCGGGTAGAGATTGTGCCCCAGAGCGATGCAGAGGTCGACGAGGCTGACGAGGATGACCGCGCATTGGTGCTTAACATCGTCGGCGATGACCTGGGTGTCCTGATCGGGCGGCAGAACGAGACGCTTTCAGCCATTGAGTTCGTCACCCGGCTCATGGTGAACCAGCAGGTGCGCTCCCGGACGAGTTTCGTGGTCGATGTGAACGGGTATCGCGCCAAGCGTGCCGAGTCGCTGCGCAAGCTCGCCCTGCGCATGGCCGAGCAGGCCAGCGAATCTGGACGCACCGTCGCCCTGGAGCCTATGCCGCCGGCTGAGCGGCGCATCATTCACCTGGCGCTGCGCGATCATCAATCCGTTTCGACGCAGAGCATCGGCGAAGGCGACCGGCGCAAGGTCACGATCGTACCGAAGCGGGATTGAATCTCACCTCACAGCAGGTGGCTCAAGACTTCGCCCCACCGCACATCTGATGCGCGGGGAGGCGAAGTCTTTTCATATGGCACCGCCATGTATGGCTCAGCCATGTATGGCTCAGCCATGTATGGCTCAGCCATGTATGGTCCGACTTCGTTGACCCTCCTTCGCGCCTATGTTAGAATCTCCTCACCACACGGACTGGAGCTAGTCGTTGCAGATCGATTTCCTTGCCGTCGGCAATGTGACCCGCGATGTTGCGCCCGAAGGGTTTCGCCTCGGCGGCACCGTCTCCTTTGCTGCTGTAACAGCGCGCCGTCTCGGCTGGCATCCGGGAATTCTGACCCGCGCGGCCCTCGATGGACTTGTGCCGCCTGCCGAATCGATCGGTCCGGCCGGCTTGCAAACCAGCGGCCTGCCCGGAACGCCCCTGGCAGGCATACCCATCCACGTCATGCCGTCGCCCGTGACGACGACCTTCACCAATATCTACCGCGAGACCGGACGGGTGCAGGTGATCCAGGCTATCGCCGATCCCGTGACGCCCGAAGGACTGCCCCCCGAGTGGGCAGACACGCCGGTCGTCCTGCTGGGCCCCATCGCGCGGGAAGTTCCCCCCGTGTGGGCCAGCATGTTTCCGCGCGCCCTGTTGGGAATTGCGCCACAGGGCCTCATGCGCCGATGGGATGCGGCGGGGCACGTTGCACCGGGGCCGTGGGACGATGCGGAGGTGTTCCTGGCGCGGGCTGATGCAGTGATTCTCAGCCGCGAGGACGTGGGCGGCGACGATGCCCGCATCGCCTGGCTGGCCGGCCGTGCGCGCTTGCTCGTCATCACCGATGGCTGGCACGGCGCCACCGTGTATCAGGGCGGGACCCGCATCCAGATCCCACCCCGCCCGGCGGTCGAGGTCGACCCGACGGGCGCAGGCGACGTGTTTGCCACCGCCTTTCTCGTGCGGTATGCCGAGACGGCCGATGCCCGGGTCGCCGCCCGTTTCGCCAACGTGGTTGCCTCCATGTCCGTGGAGGCGCCCGGCCTGGCCGGCATTCCCCTGCGCGCCACGGCCGAGGCCTGGCTGCAGGGCGAGGTAGCGGTTGGAAAGACAGCGCCATGACCCGCATCTATGCCCTGGCAAACCAGAAGGGCGGCGTCGGGAAGACCACGACCGCGGTCAACCTGGGTGCCTGCCTGGCCGAGGCAGGGTGTGAGGTCCTCCTCGTCGACTGCGACCCGCAGGCCAACGCCACCAGCAGCCTCGGCGTCACGCCGCAGGATGTTGCCTCCTCGCTCTATGACGTGTTGATCCGCCGGCAGGGCGCGGCCGAACGCGTCATGCCGACGCCGCACGAACGGCTCGCCCTGCTTCCCAGTGCACCTGCGCTGGCCGGCGCAGAGGTTGAGATGGTGGCCCTCCTCGCGCGGGAGTATCTCTTGCGCCGCGCGCTGGAAACCGTCGCGAATGCCTATACCCACGTGCTGATCGATTGCCCCCCGAGCCTGGGCCTGCTCACGGTGAACGGACTCACCGCGGCGGCGGACGGGGTCATCGTGCCCATCCAGTGCGAGTACCTGGCGCTCGAAGGGCTGGGCCGCCTGTGGCACACGGTGCAGATGGTCAGGGAGAGCCTCAACCCGCAGCTCTACATCAGCGGAATGGTCCTGACGATGTATGACGCGCGCACGAACCTGTCGGACCAGGTCGTCGCGGAGGTGCGCACTCATTTTCCACAGCAGACTTTCCGGACCGTCATCCCGCGCAGCGTGCGGCTGAGCGAAGCGCCGAGCTACGGCAGGAGCATCCTGCAGTATGCGCCGGTTTCGACCGGGGCGAACGCCTATCGTGCACTGGCACAGGAATTGCTCGAACGCGAGGCCGCGGAGTCTGGCCTGGCCGGACTCGCTGCAACAGGAAGGAGCATGCCATGAGCGCACAGACGCGTGGGCTCGGCAAGGGCCTGGGGGCGCTGATTCCGTCTTCGGGCGCCACCACCGGCGAGACAGATGCACGTGCGAGCGGCTTGCTGCACGTCGCCGTGTCCGACATCGTGCCCAATCCACGGCAGCCGCGGATGGTGATCGATGAGACTGCCCTGGCCGACCTGGCCGCGTCGATCAGGGAGCACGGCCTCATCCAACCGCTCATCATCACGCGTGCTTCGCCGACCGCGCGCACACCCTACCAACTCATCGCGGGAGAACGCCGCTGGCGCGCCGCGCAGCTCGCCGGTCTCTCCGTCGTGCCCGCGTTGCTCAAGGAAGCGACGCCCGAGCAGTTGCTCGAGCTGGCCCTCGTCGAGAACATTCAGCGCGCGGATCTGAACCCGCTGGAGGAAGCCGAGGCGTTCCAGGCCCTGATCACCGAGTTCGGCCTCAACCAACAGTCGGTGGCGGATCGGGTGGGCAAGAGCCGCGTCGCGGTCGCCAACACGCTGCGTCTGCTGCGCCTTCCCGAGGGCGTGAAGGCCCTGTTGGGCGAGGGAACCCTTTCGGAGGGCCACGCGCGCGCATTGCTCGCCCTGCCGGACGATGAGGCGATCCTCGACGCTGCTGCACGGGTGGTCCGCCGCGGCATGAGCGTGCGCCAGACGGAAGAGCTGGTGCGACGGCTCCTCGATCCTGCGTCCCACGCGGCAACCGAAGAGGAGGACGCGGGCGACGCCGATCCGGCCGGCACCCGGCGGCTGGAGGATGCGTTTCGCCTGGCCCTGGGGACCAAGGTCCGCCTGACGCGCGGCGCCAGGGGCGGCAAGGTCGTCATCAACTTTTACTCCGACGAGGAGCTCCAAACGATCTACGAACGGATCGTGGGCTTCGACGCCTGAACATACTCACAGGGCACGCGAGGTTACGGATGCAGCTTCACGCGGACATGCTCTTCCTGGGCGGGCCGATCTACACGGCCGACCCGCTGGGCCCGCGTTGGGTCGGGGCGGTCGCGGTGGGCGGGGGCCGCATCGTGGCCGCCGGCCGCGTTGAGGATCTCGCTGAGTTGCTCGGACCGCACACCGAAGTCGTCGACCTGGCGGGCCGCCTGCTGTTGCCTGGCTTCACGGAAAGCCACATCCATTTCATCGAGCTTGCGCTGCGGGCCGCGCAGGTCGACGTGACGAACGCGGCCTCGGCCGGCGCAGTGGCCGGCGCAGTCGGCGAGCGGGTGGCGGCGCTCCGCGCGACGGGCGCCGCAGAGGTGTGGATTCGCGGGGGCGGCTGGAATGCCAACGTGTGGACCGACGGCGTGGCGCCCCACCGCCGCGTGCTCGACGCAGTCGCGCCCCTGGCGCCCGTGGTGTTGGACAGCAAGGAGCTGCACGGGGTGTGGGCCAACAGCGCGGCCCTGCGCCGGGCAGGCATCGATGCGGCCACGCCCGAAGTGCCCGGCGGGGTGATCGAACGCGACGCAGACGGCGAGCCGACGGGCATCCTGCGCGAGAACGCCGTGGAACTCGTGACCAGGGTCATGCCCCGGCCAGGCCTGGCCGAGACCACGGCCGCGGTGCGCCAGGCGGTTCCGTCCATGTGGCAGGCAGGCATCGTCGCGATCCACAACTCCAACGACTCGGGTGACGGGCTCTCGTTCCAGACGTACCAGGCACTGCAGCAGGCCGGCGACCTGCGCCTGCGCGTGTTGCAGCACATCCCGGTGGTCAATTTGCCCCACGCGCGGGCGCTCGGGCTGCGCAGCGGCTTCGGCAATGCGTGGCTGCGCATCGGTGGGGTCAAGATGTTCGCGGATGGTGCGCTGGGCAGCCGGACGGCCAACATGCTGCAGCCCTACGAGGGGGATCCGGGCAATTGGGGCGTGGCTGCGATGGATCCGGAGGATATGCTGGAGCAGGCCATGCTGGCCAGCCAGGCCGGTCTCAGCCTGACGATCCATGCGATCGGCGATCGCGCCAATCGCGACGTGCTCAACGTGCTGGCAGAGGTGCGGGCCGCGGAGGGCGGCCGCCCCCTGCGACATCGCATCGAGCACGTGCAGTGCATCCACGACGACGATCTGCCGCGTCTGGCCCGGCTGGGCATCATCGGCTCCGTGCAGCCCATCCACGCCACCTCAGACATCGATATCGTGGACCGCTATTGGGGGCCCGGCCGCGCGCGGGGCGCCTACGCGTTCCGCCGCCTGCTCGACTCCGGCGCACGGCTCGTCTTCGGCTCGGACGGTCCCATCGAGCCGCACGACCCGCGCATCGGCATCCATGCGGCGGTGACGCGCACGCGGGCCGATGGCTCGCCGGGGCCGGAGGGTTGGCAGCCCCAGGAGCGTCTCACGGTGGCGGAGGCGGTGGATGCCTATACCTACTGGCCGGCGTATGCCGCGGGTGAGGAGGGCTACCGCGGGTGCATCCGCGCCGGCCACGTCGCGGACCTGGTCGTGTTGTCGGAGGACATCTTCTCGATCGAGCCGCAGCGCATCCTCGAAACGGCTATCGATCTCACGGTGCTGGACGGCGAGGTTGCCTGGCGGCGATAGAGACGGCGACGGTTCAAAACCGCCGCCTGACAGGCGAAACCTGCTGACGCAGGTTGGGGCGAGTGTGCTTCAGCACACTTGTCTTGTTTCAGCCGCCGATTTCGACCGGCCGCGCTGGACGGCATGGGTGCCGGAATGATCCGGATAATCAGCTGATGCCCATCGAGCCGCAGGCGCTTCGCGTCTAGCGCAGCACCCGTTCGTCCCCCACGCGGCGCGTGACCTTCAGCTCGTCGAGGCGCTCCATCAATGCCAGCGCATACTTCCGGCTCGTGTTGAACTGATCGCGTACCTGGGCCACGGTCATGCTGCCGTGGGCCTTGATGTGCGCCACGATGCCCGCCACCATCGCCTCGTACGTCTCCCCGAGCAACAGGACATCTTCGCTGAGGCGCACCAGAACACCCTGGTAGAGCAGCGCGCTGACGATCTCCGGGTCGGTCATCGCGACGCTGTCGGCCATGGAGGGCGGGGTGGCCGGCTGGCGGCGAAACGCGGAGAGCAACGCGTCGACCCGGGCCTGCTGCGCGGGCGTGAATGTGATCCGGTGGCCTGGCCGCGCCACGAAGTCGCCGGCCTGGACGAGGCGCCCCTCGGCCTCGGCGCGCGCGATGAGCTCGTTGAAGAGCTTGGCCGGCCACTTCGCCCGGCCCTGGACCTGGCCCTTCAGCTGCTCCCGGACCATGCCGGGCCGCAGGGGGAATTGCGCGTGGTGATCCGACAGCCTCTCGGCCATCCGTGCGGCCAGCGTGTGCCATCCGCCCAGGGAGATGACCGGGGTCAGACTCTTCACGAGGGGCGGCTGCAGTGCACCCAGCGGCAGGATCTCGCCGCGCGCGACCAGCTCTGCGAGCAGCGTCTCGGCTTCGGCCGTCTGCAGGCCGGAGGCCGAGACCACGTCTTTGAGGGGCGCGGGCTCAGACCGGGCCAGCGCATGGAAGACCAGGTCCTCGGGGGTGCCGCGCGCCAGCGTCTCGAGCTGCTGCAGCACGTCCGCCTGGAAGCGCCGCCAGCGACGCGCCGGGTGTGCGTTCACCACGATGCCGCCGCCCACCGTCATGCTGGGCGATGGCTGCCGCAGGATGAAGCGATCGCCCGGCTCGACGATGACAGGCGTTTCAAGCGCAAGC
>CAZMIS010000141.1:0-9619 GCA_964566325.1 uncultured Anaerolineales bacterium | reverse complement strand
GACTTCGTGGCGCGATTGGGCGCGGCGTTCGGATCTTGCCTGCAGAAGGGCGGGGTCGTGACCATCAATCGCGACCCGAACCGCAGCGCGCGCATGATCAAGCGTGCGCTGATCTCGGGCCTGCCATCCGCGGGGAACCACGTCGCAGACGTGGGCAGCCTGCCGATTCCCGTGGCGCGGTACTACACGCGCGCGATCAAGGCCGCGGGGGGCGTCCACGTGCGCCTTTCGCCCTACGACCCGCGCGTGGTCGATATTCGGTTCATGGGGCCCGACGGGTTGAACCTGACGCGCGAGCAGGAGCGAGCGATCGAGCGGATCTTCTTCCGCGAGGATTATCGCCGCGCGTTTCAGGACGATATCGGCAACATCGAATATGCCCCCGATGCTCCGGGCGTCTACGTGAAGGGATACCTCAAGGCGCTCGACGTGGCAGCCATCCGCGCGGCAGGTTTCAAGGTCGTGGTGGACTACGCGCATGCACCCACGGCGGAAGTGCTGCCGGAGCTTCTTAACCAGCTCAACGTCGACGCGGTGCCGCTGAATGCGCGGGTGGACGCATCCAAGCTGAGCTCGTCCCAGGAAGAGGCGCGCGGCAGCCGCGCCCAGCTGGCGCGCATCGTGCGTGCGCTGGACCGCGTTTCATTCGGCGCGCGGCTGGACGTCGGCGGGGAAAAGTTGGTCATTGCCGATGACCTGGGGCGGGATGTGCCGAACCGGGTGCTCGCGTTGGCGATGGCCGTCCTCGTCTTCCGCAGCCAACCGGGCTCGACCGTGGTCATATCGGTGGATCAGTCCAGCGTGTACGAGCAGCTCGCGGCGAAGTATGGCGGCAAGGTGCGGCGTGTCGCCGCAGACCCACAGACGCTCATGCGCGCGGCCACCGATGACGGCATCATGATGGCTGCGGACGGCGCCGGAAGTTTCGTCTTCCCCGCCCTCTACCCGGGCGTGGACGGCCTTTTTGCCGTGGGCAAGTTGCTCGAGATGCTGGCCCAGCAAGGAGTGAGGCTGTCTGAGGTGATCGCGGAGCTGCCTGAATTCCACATGGCCACCAGCAACGTCGAAGGGGTCTGGGAGAGCAAGGGCCGGGTGATGCGCTGCCTGATCAACCAGTTTGCCAAGATGGAACATGAAACCATCGACGGCATCAAGGTGCACCTCGGAGATCGAACGTGGGTCCTCATCTACCCCGATAACGACACGGCTACGTTCCACCTGACCGCAGAGGCTAAATCGGACGACGCCGCTCTCAGCCTGATCGCGGACTATGATGCGATCGTGCGGCGCCTGATCCTGGAACCTTCCAGGGCAGGCACGACCAGCGAGGCCGCCACCCGCCGCGATCTGCGGGCCTGACCACCGTTCGCGCCTCTAACAGAATGCTAACAGCCTGCTTACACTCGTCTAATGGCGCTCCCGTAAACTGTGGCAAGTATCGCAGTGGAGAGGAGTAGCGAGCGATGAGTAAAGTAGTAGGCATTGATCTGGGTACGACCAACAGTGTGGTCGCCGTCGTCGAAGGCGGCGATCCGGTCGTGATTCCCAGTGCAGAGGGCGGCCGCCTGTTCCCATCGGTGGTGGCGTTCACCAAGAGCGGCGAACGGCTGGTCGGGCAGACTGCCAAGCGGCAGTCTGTCGTCAATCCTGAGAATACGGTCTTCTCGATCAAGCGTTTCATGGGCCGTCACTACGATGAGACGGCCGCCGAGCGCGGGACGATTCCCTACAAGGTGATCGAGGGCAAGGCCGGCGACGTTCGGGTCAAGATCCCCGTAAATGGCAAGGAGTATACACCGCAGGAAATCTCCGGCATGATCCTGGGCAAGCTCAAGGCGGATGCCGAGGCGTACCTGGGCGAGCCGGTGACGCAGGCCGTGATCACCGTGCCGGCGTACTTCAACGACAGCCAGCGCCAGGCGACCAAGGACGCCGGCAAGATCGCGGGCCTCGATGTCCTGCGCATCATCAACGAACCGACCGCGGCCGCGCTGGCCTACGGCCTGGATAAGAAGGAAAGCGAGACGATCCTCGTCTTCGACCTGGGCGGCGGCACGTTTGACGTGTCGGTCCTCGAGGTCGGCGACGGCGTCGTCGAAGTCAAGGCGACCAATGGCGACACGCACCTGGGCGGCGACGACTGGGATCAGCGGCTGGTAGACACTGTCGCGGACGAGTTCCGGCGGGAGTCGGGCATCGACCTGCGCAACGACCGCCAGGCGTTGCAGCGGCTCAAGGAAGGCGCGGAGAAGGCCAAGGTCGAGCTGTCGACCGTGATGGAGACCGAGGTCAACCTGCCGTTCATCACCGCGGACGCGACCGGCCCGAAGCACCTGCAGATGAAGCTGACGCGCTCGAAGTTCGAGCAGCTGACCGAGGACCTGCTGAACCGGTGCAAGGGACCGTTCGAAAAGGCGCTGGCCGACGCGAAACTCAAGGCCAGCGAGATCGACGAAGTGGTGCTGGTCGGCGGCTCCACCCGGATGCCCATGGTGCAGGAGTTGGTGCGCCGGCTGACCGGCAAGGAGCCGAATCGGGGCGTGAATCCGGACGAGGTCGTCGCGATCGGTGCGTCGCTGCAGGGCGGCGTCCTGAGCGGTGAGGTGAAGGATGTCCTGTTGCTGGACGTCACGCCGTTGACCCTGGGCGTGGAAACGCTGGGCGGCGTATTGACGCCGATCATCGAGCGCAATACGACGATCCCGGTGAAGAAGAGCCAGGTGTTCAGCACGGCAGAGGACAACCAGGGTGCAGTCACGATCCATGTGCTGCAGGGCGAGCGGCCGATGGCGGCGGACAACATGTCGCTGGGCCAGTTCAACCTGGAGGGAATCCCACCCGCACCGCGCGGCATGCCGCAGGTTGAGGTGACGTTCGACATCGACGCCAATGGCATCCTGAACGTGAGCGCCCAGGACAAGGCCACCGGCCGTGAGCAGAAGATCACCGTCACCGCGTCGACCAACCTGAACAAGGAAGACATCGACCGGATGGTGCGCCAGGCCGAGATTAACAAGGCCGCAGATCAGCGCCGCAAGGAACTGATCGAGGCGCGCAATCAGGCTGACCAGCTGGCTTACGTCAGCGAGCGCAGCCTGAAGGACCTGGACGGCAAGGTCAACCCGGACGATCGGCGGGCGATGGAGCAGCTGATCGCCGAGGTGCGACGGGCCGGGCAGGGCGAGGATGTAACTGAGATCCGTGACGCGATGACGCGGCTGGAGCAGGCCGTGTCCCGGATGGGCGAGGCTGCCTACAGCGCAGGCGCCGCCGGCGGCAACGGACACGAGGCGCCGCAGCAGCAACGCCAGCCGGAAGGCGATGACGTGGTCGAAGGCGAGTTCCGGCAGGTCTGATGTCCCATCGAGAGACGGGGAGTCGGATTGGGGTCGCACAACGGCTCACGCGGCGTTGGCCGCCAGCCAACGCCGCGTGAGCGGATACGATGGGCGTAGCGATGAACCAGTCGCACGCCCATCATGCAATTTCGCCGCAGAGTTGTCGGATAATTGTCGGCCGCGTAACAGGGTTGTCGAAGGTTGATTTGGTATAATCGGTTCATCAAGTGAGTTGAGTAGGAGAGGAAGAAATGTACTTCGATCCAATGTATCTGGTTTTCATGGCGCCCGCGCTTCTTCTGGCGTTCTTCGCGCAGATGAAGGTGCGCAGCGCGTACGGCACGTACACGAAGGTGGCTAACTCGCGCGGCATGACTGGTTTGGATGCTGCCCGCGTCATCCTGGGCCCTGAAGGACTGAACCATGTGCAGGTCGAGGGCACGCCTGGGCAGTTGACGGATCACTACGATCCGCGATCGAAGAAGCTGCGCCTGTCTGCGGGGGTCGCCCAGCAGCCGAGCGTCGCAGCCCTGGCCATCGTCGCTCATGAGATCGGCCATGCCCTGCAGGATAACCAGGGTTACGCACCGCTGAAGTTGCGCGGGGCGATCGTTCCAGCGGTCAGCGTCAGCGCCTGGGTGGCGCCCATTCTCTTCTTCGCCGGCCTGCTGTTGGGCCTGACCCAGCTGGCGTGGGTTGGCGTCATCCTGTTCGGCGCGAGCGTCCTGTTCGCGTTGGTCACGCTGCCGGTCGAGTTCGACGCCAGCAAGCGCGCGCTGCGGCTGCTGCAGAGCTATAACCTGGCCGATGGCCGCGAGCTGCAGGGTGCGAAGGCGGTGCTGGACGCGGCTGCGCTCACCTATGTGGCGGCGCTCGCACAGACGCTGGCCACGTTGTTGTACTACGTTTCCTTCCTGGGCCGCCAACGCGATTGAGCATGCGAAGTGTAAGGAGCCTGCTATGAAGCGATCCAGCGCCGTGGCACTGGTGGCCGGCATACTACTGCTCGGCCTGTTGTTGATGGGCTGCGGCCTGGTGACCGCGTCAGTCCGTCTGTTGTCCGACCCGACCCCGACGCGCGTGGCTGCCGCGCCGCAGTTGTCTCTGCGCACGCCTACGCCGGCCGCGCTTCCCGAGGTCAGGCCCGAGGCAACCGTTGTGGCGCAGGTGCAGCCTGCCGCTCCGGCGCCCGCGCCGATCACGATCGCGCCCGGCGCTGACACAGAGACGGAGATCTACACCGAGGTGTACCGCCGGGTCAGCCCGTCCGTGGTGCGCATCGACAACCTGACGGCAGTCTCCTCACCGCGCGGCTCCGATACCGCGCTGCCGGAGAGCCAGGGTTCCGGTTGGGTCTGGGACGCCAACGGCCACATCGTCACCAATCACCATGTCGTCGAGGGCGCAGACCGGCTGATGGTCACCCTCGCGGACGGCGTCGAGGTGCCTGCCGACCTCATTGGGTCGGACATCGATAGCGACCTGGCCGTCATCCGCGTGGACCCGGGGTTGGTGCAGCTGGTGCCGGTGGCACGGGGCAGCCTGGACGAGGTGCAGGTCGGCCAGCGAGCGATCGCGATCGGCAACCCGTTCGGGTTCGACAACAGCATGACAACGGGGATCGTCAGCGCGCTGGGCCGCAGCATCGAGGCGCAATCGGGCTACAGCATTCCGCTGGCGATTCAGACGGATGCGGCGATCAATCCCGGCAATTCCGGGGGCCCGCTTCTGAACGAACGCGGCCAGGTGATCGGCGTCAATTTCCTGATTCGCTCGGCCGTGGCGAGCAGTTCCGGCGTGGGTTTCGCGATCCCGATCAACATCGTCGAGCGCGTCGTGCCGTCCATCATCGAGACGGGTGCGTACGAACACTCCTGGCTCGGCGTGAGCGGGCGCACCTATAGCCCGGCATGGGCTGAGGCGCTCGGTTTCCCGGTCGAGGTTCGCGGCGCTTACATCATGAGTGTGCGCCAGGACGGACCCGCGCGGCGGGCCGGCCTGCGGGGCGCGACGACCGACACGAACATCCCGCTGGCGGCTGACATGAGTGGGATCGTCTATCTCCAGCGCGGCGGGGACCTGGTCACTGCGATCGATGGGCAGCCGGTGCGCACCTTCGACGACATCCTCATCTATCTCGAGAGCTACAAGTCTCCGGGCGACGAGGTCGTGCTGACCGTGCTGCGCGCAAACCAGGGAGAACGGGATCTGACCGTGCCGCTCGGCAGGCGGCCGGCGTCGGGCCAGTAACGTCGCACTTTCGATGCCCGGGCCACGACGTGGCCCGGGCATCTGCGTTAATCGGAGTAACCTCGTGCTGAGCTCAGAATCGAACATCTCCGCGCGGCGGAGGGGCGCCCTGGCAGCCGCCCTATTGGCGACGGTACTGATCGGGGCCGGCTGCGGCTTGCCGCAACTGCTTGACCTGGCGCCCGCGGCAATCGCCCCGCCTCCCACGCCGCAAGTCATCGCCGTAGTGGTCACGGCCACGCCGGAGCCCGCCTCCCCGCGGGCCGTCGAGGCCGCGCCGCCGGGCGAGACCGAAGAGGACCGGCGCATCGCCATTTATGAGCAGGTCGCGCCTGCGGTCGTCAACATCACGACCCAGATCCTGCGCAGCGACTTCTTCTGGGGCTACATGCCGGAGGAGGGGAGCGGATCGGGCTTCCTCTGGGATAGCGACGGCCACGTGGTGACGAACTATCACGTCATCGAGGGCGCACAGGAGATCTCGGTCAGTTTCGGAGACGACGTCAATATGATGGCGGAGGTGATCGGCGCGGACCCACAGAATGACCTGGCCGTGCTGCGTGTGGAGGGAGCCATCCCAGATGGGGTGCAGCCGATTGCGCTCGGCGTCTCGGCCGGCCTCAAGGTCGGCCAATCGGCCATTGTCATCGGCAATCCCTTCGGCCAGTTCGAGCGCACCATGACCGAGGGCATCGTGAGCGCGCTGAACCGCACCATCGAGACCGAGAGCACGGTGTTGCGCGGGGTCATCCAGACAGACGCAGCGATCAACCGGGGCAACTCCGGCGGGCCGCTGCTCGATTCGTCCGGCCGCCTGATCGGCGTGAACTCAGCGATCTACTCCCCCACCGGCACCTCGGCCGGCGTGGGCCTGGCGATCCCGGTGGACAAGGTGAGCCGCGTCGTTCCCGAGCTCATCGAAAGCGGCCGCTATCCCCATCCGTGGCTTGGACTGGAAGAGTTGGGCTACGAAATCACGCCCGCGCTTGCCCAGTCGCTGCGCCTCCCCGTCGAGCAGGGATTGCTCATCGCCCGCATCTACCGTGACAGCCCAGTGGACAGCGCGGGCGTGCAGAGCGCGCGGGAGGAAGTGGTTCTGCGCAACCGTCGTTATCTCGTGGGCGGCGATATCCTGACGGCCATCGACAGCCGCCCGCTGACCACCTGGGAGCAGCTCAACGCGTATCTGGATGAGCAGACGCGTGTGGGCCAGGCCGTCACGCTCACCCTGCTGCGCGATGGCGAGCCGTTGACGGTGGAGGTGACCCTGGCGGATACGCCGGAGTCGCTGCAGGGGTAGCAATAACAGGCGCCCGGTGCTTGAGAGGCACCGGGCGCCTGGATTTCTCCCGCCGGACGTCTTCCTTCTACCTTGCCACCAGCCACACGAACTGATAGGGCGCAAGCACCAGGTCGTCCCCCAGCGCCAGCCCTTCCCCGCTCACCAGGTCATCGAACGCATAGCTGAGGCCGTTGGCGCGCACGGTGTTCGCCGGCACGCGCTGCTCGTGTTCGCTGAAGTTGCACAGGACGAGCACGCGGCCGTCGCCACCCTGGCGTACGAAGCCGAACACATGGCCGTTGCCCGGATCGATCACCTGCATCGCGCTTCCGGCAAACGACGGATGTGACTTGCGCACTTCGATCAGCCGGCGCAACTGGCCGTAGATGCGCTGCTCAATGCTCCCCAGCTCGTGCCGCCGGGCCACATGCGCCCAGTCCGTGGCCGGCCGGTGCACCCAGCGGCTGTCCGACGCCTTGGCGGGATCGTCCCGGTAGGCATAGTCGTTCAGCGTGCCCACTTCGTCGCCGAGGTAGATCAGTGGGATGCCGCCGATCGAGAGGATGACGCTGTGGATGAGCAGGATGCGCCCGATGGCCAGTTCGACGTGCTCGGGGCCCTCCTCGCGCAACGCCTTCTCGAGGCCGGCCAGCGACGCGCCGGTGCCCGAGATGCGCGCATCGCCCGTGCGCGGGTTCTCCATGAAGGGCAGGCCGCGGCTGAAGCTGCCGGGGAATCGGCCTGTATAGAAGGCGTTCAGGAACCGGCGGTGATCGTAGCCGTTCATGCCGAGGCGGCTGGCTGCCGCGTCGTCGAACGTCCAGCCGATGTCGTCATGCACGCGCACGTAGTTGACCCACGCGCAGCCGGGCGTAATGCGGAACCGCTCGGCCATGGAGTGCTGCAGCAGCTTCACCTCGCGCGTCGCCAACGACTCCCACAGCAGCGCCATCAGCAGCGGGTTGTAGGAGAGCTGGCACTCCTGCGTCGAGATGTAGCGCGCCACCTCGTCCGGATGGACGATCGCCTCGGACTTGAAGAGGAGCGCCGGGGCCGCGATGCGCGCCAGCGCGTTGTACGCCTGGATGATCATGTGCGCTTCGGGCAGGTTCTCGCAGTTAGTGCCCATCTGCTTCCAGATGAACGCCACGGCATCCAGCCGCAGTACCTCTACGCCCGCGTTGGCCAGCGACAACATTTCCTCGAGCATGGCGCGGAACACGGCCGGGTTGCCGTAGTTCAGATCCCACTGGAAGCTGTAGAAGGTGGTCCACACCCACTTGCCCATATCGGGCCGCCAGGTGAAGCTGCCCGCCCGGGCCTCGGGGAAGATCTCGCGCAGCGTGCGCTCGTACGCGTCCGGCATCGTGCGGTCCCCGAAGATGTAGTAGTACTCCTCGTATTCCGGCTCTCCCGCCTGTGCGCGCCGCGCCCACTCGTGCTCGTTCGACGTGTGGTTGAAGACGAAGTCGACCGTCAGGCTGATGCCCTCCCGTCGCAGCTGGGCGGCCAGGTCCGACAGCTCCGCCATCGTCCCCAGCTTCGGGTCGACCTCGCGGTACGAGCTGACGGCATAGCCGCCGTCATTTTCGCCCTCCGGCGCCTTGAAGAGGGGCATCAGGTGCAGGTAGGTGAGACCGAGCTCCTTGAGGTAAGGCAGCTTGTCGCGCAAGCCCTGCAGGTTGCCTGCGAAGAGATCGACGTAGCAGACGCCGCCCAACATGCGCTGTGACTGGAACCAGGCCTCGTCGGATTCCCGCGCCGCATCCAGCGCCCTCAGGTCGGCCGGGCGGGAGAGGTACAGGTGGGCGGTCGTCTCGAGGATCTGCTCCAGGTGGTAGAAGAAGTCGTAGCGGTCACCATACAGGTGATGGAGCAGGCCGAACAGGTGAGGGAAGTTGGCGCGCAGCCGCGCCACGTAGACCTGCCACGCATCGGGGTCCGCGTGCCCGAAGGTGGCATGCAGGCGCGGCAGGACGCGGTCCAGGGTCAGTTGAGCGTGCTGTTGCAGCCATTGTGGCGAGACGCCGCCGGCCATATTGGCGCTCCTTGAGGTGAAATGCAAAGGGTGAGCCAGATCAGCCCACCCTTGCGTGCGGTTGCCGGAGCGGCTGTTAGCCCTTGACCGAACCGGCCATCATGCCGCGCACGAAGAAGCGCTGCAGGGCGAAGAACACGGCCAGGGGCAGCATCATGCTGATGAACGCACCCGCGGTGAGCAGGTGCCAGTCCTGGCCCTTCTCGCCGACGATGGCCGCCAGGGCGCTCGTGATGACGCGGTTCTGGTCGCCCAGCAAGACCAGGGCCACCAGGTAGTCGTTCCAGACCCACAGGAACTGGAAGATCGCAAAGGAGGCCAGCGCGGGCACCGACAGCGGGAGGATCAGCTTGGTGAAGATCGTGAAGCTCGACGCACCGTCGATGAAGGCGGATTCCAGGATATCGCGCGGCAGCTGGCTGACGTAGTTGAACAGCAGGTAGACGGCCAGCGGGATGCCGAAGCCCGTATGCGCGAGCCAGATGCCGAGGAAGGTGCCGTTCAGGTTCAGCTTGGTGTAGTCCTGCAGGATGGGCACCAGGGCGATCTGCAGGGGCACAACGAGCATGGCCACGACGATCGTAAAGAGTAGCTTGCGGCCGGGGAAGTTAAGCCAGGCGAAACCGTATGCCGCGAAGGCCGCGATCAGGATGGGAATGATCGTTGCCGGCACCGCCAGTGATGACATTGTAGTCCTCACCACCGTTGACG
>CAZMIS010000140.1:0-9668 GCA_964566325.1 uncultured Anaerolineales bacterium | reverse complement strand
GCCGCGGCCACGGCCCAGGAGGCGCTGGACCTGGGCGTCATCGACATCATCGCGACCGACATGGACGACCTGATCGCCCAGCTCGATGGCCGCACGGTCACCGTCGGGGATGAGACGATCGCGCTGGACCTCGCCGGCGCCGAGGTGGAAGAGGTGTCGCTCAATCCCCTGGAGGGGCTGCTCAACCAGCTGACCAACCCGGCGCTCGCGGCCATCCTGCTCACCATCGGCCTGAATGCCATCCTCTTCGAGCTCTCCAGCCCGGGCGGCTATGCTGCGGGCATCATCGGCGTGATCTGCATCCTGCTCGCGTTCTATGCGCTGGGCACGATCAACGCCAACTGGACGGGCCTCGCGTTCGTCCTGTTGGCCGTGGTGCTCTTCGTGCTGGACATCAAGGCGCCCACCCACGGCGCGCTGACGTTCGGCGGCATCGCGAGCTTCGTCTTCGGCCTCTACCTGCTCTACAACACGTCGGACATCCCCATCCCGTGGACCTCGATCATCGTCTCGGCTGGGGCCACGGCCCTGTTCTTCGCGTTCGTCGTGACCAAGGCCATCGCCATCCAGCGCCGTCCCGCGGTCGCGGGGATGACGGGCATGGTCGGGATGGCCGGCGTGGTGCGCCAGCCGCTCGATCTCGAGGGCATGGTGCTGCTGAACGGCGAGCTGTGGAAGGCCGAATCGGAGACGGGGCCGCTGGCCGAGGGCACGCCGGTCGTGGTGACGCGCCAGGACGGATTCCGCGTCTTGGTGCGCCGGGCGTAGCCGCGCGGCGAGGATTGGCAAATTCGACGCGCGCGGTGGTCAGGCACAACCGCGCGGCTTTCTACGCTGCGCTGCAGTCAGTGCGTGAACGGGACATGGACCTGACGCGCTGGCTGGAGTACTTTGTGATTGGACTTGCCACCCAACTTGAGGAAGTAAAAGCGCGCGGTAAGCAAGCTATTCGTGTTGACGCGCTTGTTAGCGACCACAACTTGAACGCCCGACAAGCAAAGGCGCTCCTCTTGATCCTGGAGACAGGCGAAATCACGATCCATGGTCTGGCACAGCACTGTCCCGGGGTGAACCGCCGCACGTTGCAGCGTGATCTCCAAGGGATGATCGGGAAAGGACTCATCGTTGCTGAGGGCGCGACAAATCAACTGCGATACCGTCTCAAGCACGAGCCGTAGACTTGCGACATTCTTGCGACATGACTTGCGACATTCTTGCGACATGACTTGCGACATTCTCTCGACATTCGGTGCGACAGACCCCACGCCGTCGCGGAACGAGCGGTCGCGGACCTGAGGGCTCCTGAAATGCAAACCGGGCTTCCCCACCGTGGGGAAGCCCGGTCTTTCTAGCCCTCCCGGCTCAAACTACTTCACCTGGATCTCGACCACACCCTTCACCTGCAGGTTCTTGGCGAAGTCGGGCAGCACCGTGCTGAATCCGCCATTGGAGCGGAACGAGACGATGCAGGTATCGCAGGCCAGCACGTCGGCCAGCGGCGCCTCTGCCGTGTAGCCGTCGTCCGCCACGAAGGCGAGCGTCTGCGCGTCCGCGGCCGGCTTGGCCAACGCCAACAGGTCCACCAGCTTGACGCCGGTGTAGGTTTCTTTGGCGCCCTTGCTGTTGGTCGACTCCACGTCCACCGTCTTCAGCGCCTTGACTTGCTCCTCGGACCACGCCTGCTCCGCCGCGACCTTGCCGGTGATCTTCAGCGCAGCTGCGGGCGCCAACGAAGCCTTGTACGCCTCCGAGCTCGGGTAGAAGAGCGGCTGGCCGTACGTGTCCACCCCGTAACCACCGATCATCTCCTGGGTCTCGACGGAGGTGATCCACTCGGCGAACTTCATCGCCAGGTCGGACTTGACGTTCGGATGCGTGTCAGGATTGACCGGCAGCACGCCGTAGGGGTTCAGCAATGCCTTGTCCTTGTTCTCGGCCAGGTTGCCGCCGCCGATCAGGATGTCCAGGCCGGGCAGCTTGTCACGCATCGACAGGTAGGTGCCGCGGTCGGCCAAGGTGTAGCCGAGCTTCTCGTTCGCGAAGAGCAGGGTGTCGCCCATGCCCTGGCCGATCGAGTTGTACCAGGTCATCTCCGCGGTCGGCGTGATCTGCAGGCTCGTCCAGATGCTGAGCTCCTTGGTGTTCGTCCCCGACTTGTCGCCGCGGCTGACGAAGATCTGCTCCGCATCCATGATAGCCTTGAACGCGTCCTTGGCCAGCCCCATGCCCGTGATCTTCGCGGGATCTTCCTTGGGGCCAACGACGATGTAGTCGTTGTACATCACGTCGTAGCGCTGCTTGGCGTGGCCGTCCGCCACGAACTGATCTTCGCCCTTGCGGCTGTGCACCAGGACCACATCGGCATCTCCCTTCGAGCCGATCTCGAGGGACTGGCCGGTGCCGACTGCGATCACGTCGACGTCAGCGTTGAATTTGGCCTCGAAGTCGGGCAGGATGAAGTCCAGCAAGCCCGAATCCGCCGTGCTGGTCGTCGTTGCCAGGATCAGCTTCTCGGTTGCGCTGGGCGCGGGTGCTGCGGTAGGAGGCACTTCCGTGGGCTTCGGGGCTTCCGTCGGTGCCACGGTCGGCTCGGGCGCCTTGGTCGGTTCGGCTACGGGCGCAGCCGCAGGTGCTGCGGTGGGTTCTACGGGTGCGGCTGTGGGCGCTGCGGGCGCAGCCGTGGGCGCACAGGCGCCCAATACGGTGGTCAGCACGATGAGTGCAGTGATGACCGTCAACAAACGTTTGGACATGACCTTTCCTCCTGTGTATACTTGTGTGAAACCAATTATACTGTCAGGCTATGCATTGTCAACATAGCGTAGCCCTGCTTCCGAGGCGCCTTGTGAATTACCTGATCGGCATCGACGATACGGATAACCTTGAAAGCCGCGGCACCGGCTATCGCGCGCGGGCATTGGGCGACGCGCTGACGCGGACCGGATTAGCTGAGCTGCGGAGCGTCACCCGCCACCAGTTGTTGGTGCACCCTGCGATTCCCTACACGTCCCACAACAGCTCCGCCTGCCTGCTCGTCAGTGCGCGAGACGGCGTGGAGGAGATCGCCCGCTTCTGCGCCGGCGTGCTTCTGGCAGAGAGCGCACCGGGGTCAGACGCCGGGCTGTGCCTGCTGCGAGTGGACTCCGTCGGGCCGGCGGTGGTTGCCTTCGGCCGTCGCGCCAAGCGCGAGGTGGTGACGCAGGGGGAGGCGACGACGCTTGCCGCAGCCCAGGGCTGCATCCTGCAGGGCCTGACGGGAGACGGCGGCGGGGTGATCGGCGCACTGGCCGCGGTCGGGCTGTATGCTGCCGGCGACGATGGGCGCTACCTGTGGCTGCCCCGCCTGAGAGAGATGACGGGGGCTATCACCGCAGGGCTGCTGCGTCGCATTTCGGCCATCGACGCGGCCCACATCGTCGACGGGCGCCCGCTGCCGGACGATGATACGGTCGAACTGGGCGACTGGGTGCGTCCGATCCGCCGCGGGGGAGAGGCCGTCCTGCTGGTCGAGCCCGCCGGGGACGCAGAGGGACAGTGGCGCGTCGCCGGCCGCGACCTTATCAAGGCGCGCTCTGAATGATCGCTGAGTCTGGCCGGACGGTGCAGCCTGCCGTGACCGCGGAGAGACTGGCCTACCGTTACGGCGAGATCAGCGGAGAGTTGCGCCCGGTCGACCTGGTCGTCCTGCCCGGTGAGTTCTGGTTGGTGAGCGGGCCGTCCGGCTCGGGGAAGAGCACGCTGGCGCGCTGCCTGACGGGGCTGATCCCGCATCTCTACCGCGGCACGCTTGCGGGCCGGGTTTGGGTCGATGGCATGGACACGCGCGAGACGCCGCTCTGGCGGCTTGCCGAGCGCGCCGGGCTCGTCTTCCAGAATCCTGCGTCGCAGATGATTGCCGCAACGGTGGAAGATGAGATCGTCTTTGGGCTGGAGAACCTCGGGCTCGATCGGGAGGAGATCGGACGCAGGGTCGGGTCGGCCCTCTGCACCTTCGGCCTGGCTGGCCTGCGCGGCCGGGCGCCGCAGACGCTCTCCGGCGGCGAACTGCAGAAGCTTGCACTGGCCGCGATCCTGGCGCGCCGGCCCGCGCTGATCGTCCTGGACGAGCCGCTCTCGATGCTGGACAGCACCGCCGCGATCGAGTTGGTCGACCAGCTGCGGCGCCTGGCGCACGACGACGGCGCAGCAGTGGTGATGGTGGAGCACCGGGGGGAGTACCTGCGGCGGATTCCGGCATTGCATGAGTACGCCATGACCTCGCCCGAGGTCGGACTCCCGATCGCCGTTGGATCCCGGGATCTCCAGGCCCCGGTGGGGCCGCACGGCAGCGGGGCTGCATTCGTGCTGAGCGTTCGTGACCTGACCGTCCGTCATGGCGACAAGGCAGTGCTACACCGTGTCAGCTTCGATGCGGCGGCCGGAGAGGTGTTGGCGGTGGTTGGGCGCAACGGCTCGGGCAAGACGACGCTATTGCGCAGCCTCGCCGGGCTCCAGGCCACGGACGGCAGCGTGCGGGTGGCCGGCGGCCGGCCCGACTTCGGGCTGGTGTTTCAGAACGCGGAGCTGCAGCTCTTCAACGCCACCGTGCGCGACGAGATCCTCTATCGCATTTCGCAGCCCGACCGGGCCTGGTACGACTGGCTCGTGGCGGAACTGGGCCTGGCTCCCTACGAGCAGACGCCGCCGCTCCTTCTGAGCGAGGGCGAGAAGAAGCGGGTGGCGTTGGGCGCCATCCTGATGCGCCGGCCCCGGCACGGGGTCCTGCTCGACGAGCCGTCGCTGGGCCAGGACGCCCGGCACAAGGCCATCCTCATGCGTTTGGCCCGTGGCCTGGCCGCAGAAGGCCAGCTGGTGGTGTTGACCACGCACGACCTGGCGCTGGCCGAACAGGCGGATCGCATGATCCTGCTGCACGAGGGACAGATCGTGGCAGACGGAACGCCCGCGGCCGTGTTCGGCCAGGCGGACGTCTGGCAGCGCGCAGGACTAACCGTTCCTCCGTGGCTCGGCGGCCCGGAGCAGTTGCCATGAGGATCGGCGCGGCCGTACGCCGGCAATCGGGCGCGAGGCGGCTTCACGCGCTGCAGGAGCAGTCCCCGTTGCGCCGCGTCGACCCGCGCGTCAAGGTGCTGCTGAGCCTGTTGCTCTCCCTGGCCATCATGCTGCCGCTATCGAAGCTGCTCGTTGCGCTGGCCCTGTATGCCGTGCTGTTGGCCTGGGGCCGGCTTCTGCCGATTGCGGGCCGGCTGTTGTGGCGGCTCAAGTGGGCGTTCCTGATCCTCTTCGCCGTGGATTGGCTGCTCGTGTCGCTGGAGCTGGCGATTCTCGTCAGCCTGCGCATCGTGCTGCTGAGTGGCTCCTTTGCGCTGCTGTTTGCCACGACGACGCCGGAGGAGTTTCGTCTCGCGCTGCAATGGGCGCGGCTGCCCCATCGCTACGCCTTTAGCCTGGCCGTCACGGTGCAGAGCCTGGCCCTCATCGAGGGGGAGTGGCGGGCCCTGATCGAGGCTCAGCAGGCGCGCGGCGCATGGACGCCGCCCGCGGGCCTGCGCCGCCTGGGCCAGACGGTCCGCGACCTGGTGGCCCTGGCCGTGCCCGCGGTGGTGATGACGGCGCACCGGGCATGGAGCATCACCGAGGCCGCGTACGCGCGCGGGTTCGACGCGCCGGCGCGGCGGCCCTACCGGCAGCTGCGCATGACCGGGGCGGACTGGGCCCTGCTGATCGGCGCGCTGGCAGTGATTGCCGGGCTGGTTGCCTGGCGCTGACACACGCGAAAGGAGTGAGATGTCACAACGCACGCGCATACTCATCGCGCTGGCCGCCATCGCCCTGGTCGGCGCTGCCATACTCGGGCTGGAGATGTTGCGGGGACGTTCCGTCATAGGCGGCGCCATCGCGGGCGAGCCAACGGTCGCGCCCGGCGGCATCCCGATCTACGTTGACGGACGGCTGGTCGCCGGCTTCACCCCGGCAGATCTGGGCCAGCTCACCGAGGTCAGTTTTGCCGACGCGGCCGAAGGCGTGGCGCAGGAGGGCTGGCTGCTGGCCGACATCCTGCGGCTGCACTTGAAGACCGATCCCGGCCCGGCCACGGAGATAACGGTCAGTTCATCCAGCCGGCAGAAATCCGCGGTCCTGACCTGGGGCGAGGTGGCCGACCCGGCCAACCAGGTCATGTTCGATCTGTCGAATCGCGGCACACTCAAGCTGGTGTCCGTCATGCCGGCGCTCGACGAACGGGACGAGTGGGTTCAGGATACGGATCGCATCGACATAACGGTGGTGGACCCATGAAGACACGCCCGTTTTCCACGTTCCAGCTCATCCTGCTGGCCCTGTTTGCAGGGCTGATCGTGGCGGCCAAGATTGTGCTCAAGACGCCGATCCGGCTTCCGGGCCACTCGGGGTTGTTCTGGATGGCACTCGTCGTCGTTGCCATCGGCCTGGTGCCCCGCGCGGGTGCGGGCAGCCTGGTCGGTCTGACCTCCGGCATCCTGGCCGGGTTTCTGGGCATGGGCGATTTCGGGGCACTCGACACGTTCCTCTCCTACACCGCAGTCGGCGTGGCCGCGGACCTGGCATTCATGTTGCTTCGCAACCTCGACAACCTCGTGATCTGCGCGTTGGTGGGCGTCATCGGTCACCTGGGGAAGTTCGTGGTCAAGTGGGCGTTGGGCGCGGCGACTGGCGCGCCGCTGGGTTTCATCGCGCTCGGCCTGGCAGGGTCGTTCGCCAGCTACGTATTCTTCGGAGTGCTCGGCGGCGTGCTCGGGGGTCTCACGCTCAAGGCGCTGCGCCGTGCGGGGTTCTTCGCCTACCTGGCGGAACGGCGGTAGGCAGGCACGCGACGCGGGATGGGCCGCCGGCCCACCCCGCCACGTGCGGTGGATGAACCTTACTTCAGGTCCAGCTTGGGCGCGCGCGGCTCGGTGCCGTTGATCAGCCGCTTGATGTTGGGCCGCAGGGCCCACACCACCGCGACGGCGGCAACGAGCGAATAGACGATGTGCAGCCAGGGCCCAAGGCCCAGTGCGGCGCGAATGGCCAGCGAGATCGGGATGATGGCCGCGACGATCAGTGAGGTGAGCGACGCGTAGCGAATGACGTTCAGGCCGAACGGCACGAAGGGAATGAGCCAGAGCGCGGACAACGGCCAGAGCGCAACGCACACGCCAATGTTGGGGCCGGTGCCTGCGCCGCCTCGGAACCCCAGGTAGATGGACGCGTTGTGGCCGATGACGGCCGCAATGCCCGCCAACACCTCGCCCCAGACCAGGTCCGGCGAACCGCCCATGATCCAGCGGGCAACCGCGATGGCCAGGAAGCCCTTGGCCATGTCACCCACACCGGTCAGGATGCCGGCCCAGCGCCCCCCGGCCCGGAGTGCGTTGGTGCCGCCCATCCGCCCGCTGCCATGTTGCCGGATGTCGCGGCCCGTCATCGCGTAGACGACGATATATCCGACCGGGATGGCGCCGATCAGGTAACCGGCCACGGCCGCCAGGACCAACCTCGACCACTCCATCGCCTAACTCTCCCAGCACGCCTTCTTCTGCAAAGGAAAACGCAAAACGCGATCGTCTCCGGGACGAACGTTTTGCGTTGGTGCATCCCTATCCTACACAACATTCAGCCAAATGCATAGTCGCGCCGGGTCCCAGTCCCCAGTCCCCAGCCCCCACTCACCAGCATCCAGTATCCAGTATCCAGTATCCAGCATCCAGCATCAGTTTCCCGTTCACCGATCCAGGATATTGCTCAGGAACAGCTTCGTCCGATCGCTCTTCGGCGCGCTGAACAGGCCTTCGGGCGTGTTCTCCTCCACGATCTTGCCCTCGTCCATGAACACGATGCGCCGGGCGGCGGCACGCGCGAAGCCCATCTCGTGCGTCACGCAGAGCATGGTCATGCCGCTCTGTGCCAGGTCCAGCATGACCTCCAGCACTTCCTTGATCATCTCGGGGTCGAGCGCGCTGGTGGGCTCATCGAAGAGCATGATCTTTGGGTCCATGGCCAGCGCGCGGGCGATGGCCACGCGCTGTTGCTGGCCGCCGGAGAGCTGGCCGGGATACGAATCGGCCTTCTCGGGGATGCCCACGCGCTCGAGCAGCTCGCTGGCCGTGCGATCGGCCTCTGCCGCGTTGCGCTTGCGCACGATGCGCTGGGCCAGCGTGATGTTCTGCCGCGCCGTCAGATGAGGGAAGAGGTTGAACTGCTGGAACACCATGCCGACCTCGGCGCGCACCGCGTTGATGTCGGTCGACTTATGGGTCAAGGGGATGCCGTCGACGACGATCTCGCCCGAGTTGACCGTCTCCAGGTGATTGATTGTGCGCAGCAGCGTCGACTTCCCGGAGCCGCTCGGTCCGATGATGACCAGCACTTCGCCCTGTTCCACGTCCATGCTGACGTCGTCCAGGGCATGGGTCTTTCCGAACCATTTGTGGACGTTTCTGATGCGAATGATGGGTTCTGGCATTGAAAAAGCCTCCTAGCGCTTCTCGACCGAGAGCTGGCGCTCTATGGCAGTGCTGACACGCGTGAAGAACACGGTCAGGATCAGGTAGAGCAGCGCCACGACCATGTAGGTGTCAAAGCTTGCGAACGTGCGGCCGACCCATTCGCGGCCGCGCCGCGTGATGTCCTCGAGGCCGAGGACGGATATCAGAGAGCTGTCCTTGAGCAGTGTCACGAATTCGTTGCTGACGGGCGGCAGGATGACCCGCACCGCCTGGGGCAGGATGATATGACGCATCGCCTGGATGTAGTTCATGCCCAGCGAGCGCGAGGCCTCCATCTGGCCCTTGGGAATCGACTGGATGCCGGCGCGGAAGATCTCCGTCATGTACGCGCCGTACGCGAAGGTGAAGGCCGCGACCGCGGCCGGGAAGCCCGCGATGCGCATGTCC
Source organism: uncultured Anaerolineales bacterium (assembly GCA_964566325.1). Taxonomy (GTDB): domain Bacteria; phylum Chloroflexota; class Anaerolineae; order CG2-30-64-16; family CG2-30-64-16; genus JALOOB01. Next base: position 756 of record CAZMIS010000140.1, on the reverse strand, counting down.
TTCAGGCCCAGCACGTCGCGGAAGAACACCGGCAGGCCGAAGTAGATCCACAGGATCCAGACCAGCACGGGCACCCCGCGCACGATTTCGACGTACAGCGACGCGATGCCCTTGAGGATGCCCACGCTGGAGACGCGCATCACGCCCATCACCATGCCAACGACCAGGATGAAGAGGAATGCAACTGCGGTCAGCTTCAGGGTCATGAAGATGCCGTCGCCGCCCGCATACGAGCCGAAAACGTAGCGGAAGATGGGCTGGAAGCGCTCGGGAAAGGCGAAGAACAGGACCGCAGCCACGACGAGGGCGCCGATCAGCAGCAGCCAGTAGCGATCGAAATGCGTCCACCAGTGGCTGGTCGGTTGCGCCGGTACGGGCGCCGAACCGACGACGGATAGGGGTTTGTGTGAGTCAGTCATACTGGTAACACTCCTTTGCCGCGAGGCGCGCAGCAAGCTCGCTCACTTGCGCAGCCTCGGGTCCATGGCATCGCGCAGGCCGTCGCCCAACAGGTTGAAGGCGAGCACGGTGAGCACGATGGCCACAGCGGGGAACAGAATCAGGTGGGGCGACGTGAACATCTGATTGCGCTCCGCCCCGATCATGGCACCCCATTCGGAGGTCGGCGGCTGGGCGCCCAGCCCCAGGAAAGAAAGCGCCGCCGTGTCAAGGATGGCGGTCGCAATGCCCAGCGTGGCCGCCACGATGAGCGGGGCCGTGGCATTGGGCAGGATCGCCCGGAACAGGATGCGATTG
>CAZMIS010000139.1:0-9761 GCA_964566325.1 uncultured Anaerolineales bacterium | reverse complement strand
CGTGATATGCGCCACGGTACGCGCCCGTCCTCTCGATCGCGAGCAGATCCATCGGCTCCTCGACCACGCAGATCACGCAGATCACGCTGTGGTCCCGGCTCGCGTCCGTGCAGATGGAACAAGGGCTCTGCTCGGCGATGTTGAAGCACCGCTCGCATTCCACTGTCCCGCTGCTCAGCACCGCAAGCGCCTCGGCCAGCGCCTCGGCCAACCCACTCTGCTCGCGCAGCAGGTAGAAGGTCAGCCGCGATGCCGTCTTCGGTCCGACACCGGGCAGCCGCGCCAGGAGTTCGATCAGGTTCGCAACCGGTCGCGCGAGTGTCTGCGCCATGCGTCCGCCCTACATCAAACCGGGAATGCTCAATCCGCCGGTCAAGCCTTGCATCTGCTCGGCTGCGAGCCCCTGAGAGCGCTCGACCGCCTCGTTGACCACCGCAACGATCATGTCCTGCAGCATCTCGACGTCTTCAGGATCCACGACATCGGGCGAGATGGTCACGGAGAGGAGCTTCTGATGTCCGTTCATGACGGCCTTGACCGCGCCGCCGCCCACGGTCACTTCGACCGTCTGGTCGCCGAGGCGTTCCTGTGTCCGTGCGAATTCCTCCTGCAGCCGCTGCAGTTGTCCGGCCATGCCGCCACCCCCTGCGCCGCCACCGCCGCCCCCAGTGGGCTTGCGAATGCCGTATGCCGGACGTGCCTTTCCTTTTGCCATGCCTATACCTCCAACCTATCTTCCACGTATACGCCGCCGAAGCAGCGGGTCAGTCCAACGGCGTGACGATCGCGCCCCGACGCTTGGCCTCCTCCAGGAGGATGTCATCGTCGGCCGCCTTGCTGTCGCTCCGCTTCTCCGCGCCCTTCTCGGGCGCCTGGGTTGCACCGTAAAGCGTGCAGCGTATGCCGACTTCCGTGCCCAGCACCTGGCGCCAGGCATCTTCAACCTTCGTCTTGTTCTCCGGCTCGTTGATCACATCGCGCGAGAAGCCGTGCGCGGGCGCGAAGTGCAGCGTCACCGTGCGGCCGGCCACCTCCAGCTCCTTGACGTTGCGCAGCGCCGCCTGGATCTTGATCCCGCAATGCTGGCGTGACAGGGCCAGAAACTGAGGCCACGATGCGGCCACGCGCGCCGGCAGGTCGTCGCCCACAGGAGGCCCCGCCAGGGGCGTCTGGGCGGCCCCGGCAGATGGCGGCTCCGGTTCGCTGCCCTGGCGAGTCGCCGGCGCCGGTGCGACCAACGCCGGTGCGGCCGGTGCCTGTGCGGCCGATGCCTGTGCGACAGGTGCCTGTGCGACAGGTGCGACCGCCGCAGCGGGTGTCTCCACACTGGCCGCGGCTGACCGCAGGAAGGCCATTTCCAGCGGCAGCTGCGGTGCACCGGGCACCTGGTCCCGCAGTGCGGCCCGGGCGTCGCTCCACTCCTTCACGGCCAGGAGGAGTGCCGGCGTGTTGATCTGCTGCGCCTGCTGCGCCATGCGGGCGCGAACGTCCTGTGACAGGTCGAGCAAGTCCGCCGACTGCGAAATCCGCGCCAGGAGGACCCCGCGCAGGTACGCCACGACCTGGTCGGCCAACTGCCCCAGCTCGATGCCCTCCGACACCAGCTGGTTGAGGAGGGCCAGCCCACCTGCGCTATCGCCCGCTGCCATGTGATCGACCAGCGTTCCGATGGCGCCCTGGCTCACCAGGCCGAGCACCGCTTCCACGCGGGCCGCGGTCAGCACCTCGTCGCCGTAGGACAACAACTGGTCCAGCAGGCTGATCGAATCGCGCATGCTCCCCGTGCTGCGCCTCGCAATCGCCACAAGGGCCTCGGACTCGGCCTTGCCGCCCTCGCTCTGCACCATGTGGCGCAGGTGCTCCACGATCTCCCCGGTGGGGATGCGGCGAAAGTCAAAGCGCTGGCAGCGCGAGCGCACCGTCTCGGGGACGCGATCCGGCTCGGTGGTGGCCAAGACGAAGATGGCATGTTCCGGCGGCTCCTCCAGGGTCTTCAGCAGCGCGTTGAAGGCCTCCTTGGTGAGCATGTGGACTTCATCGATGATGTAGACCTTGTAGCGTGCCTGATTGGGCCGGAATGCGATTTTCTCGCGCAGGTCACGAATCTCGTCGATGCCGCGGTTTGAGGCCGCATCGATTTCGATCAGGTCCAGCAGGCGCCCCTCGCCGATGGCCTGGCAGATGGCACACTCATTGCACGGCCGCTGCGCCGGGTCCTCGTGGAGGCAGTTGAGCGCCTTCGCCACGATGCGCGCAGTACTGGTCTTGCCCGTGCCGCGCGGCCCGGTGAACAGATAGGCGTGCGTCATCCGGCCGTCGCGCAGCGCGTTGCGCAGGGTCAGGGTCACGTGCTCCTGGCCGATCACCGTCTCGAATGTCTGCGAACGCCACTTGCGATACAGGGCCTGGCTGGCCATTGTCCCTCCTGCTGGCCGGTGCGGAGCAAGCCGCCCCGGCAAGGTGCGCCGGCATCTGCGAAGCTTCGCATGGGCCGGCGCAGAGTCATCTTACCATTGCGGGGGGCTTCCCGCAACCCATCCCGCTCGGCTACCAGCAATTCATAGTGTAGCCATTTCTTAGCCGCAGAGAGCGCAGAGCACCCAGAGGCATTTGAGGAATAGCACCCTCTTGCCATTTCTCTGCGGCCTCTGTGACCTCTGCGGCAGAGAAAGCCAGCGCCACTTGGAATTCCTGGCGCGGCTACAGGTCGTCGGCCCCCGGCTCATCTCGGCCGCCGGGCTCCACGCCGGCCAGCTTCCGCTCGATCCGTGCCAGGCGATGCTGCAGCTGGGCCACCGCATCGTCTTGGACCAGCCCCGGCGGCCCGCCTTGGGCGATGCGCAGCGCCCAGGCCGCCCACCCGCGTGCTGCGGCCAGCTGTCCTGTATGCCATTCGTGATGCTTGGCCAGTTCCACGTAGGGCGTCAGATCCTCGCCGGGAACGGTACTGACCCACGTTTCCCACAACTCCGCAGCCTGTTCACGCCACGCCTGACGCTTGTACAATGAGCTCAACTCACGCAGGGCCATCACCTGGTCGCCCGGGTCAGCCGCGCGCTCCAGCGCCGTGCGGTAACTGCGCACGCTGGCCTCGACCCACCCGAGGGCGTCGTAGCATCGTCCCAGGCTTACGAACTCCAGCGCATGCATCGGCGCCTCGGCGCTGCCGGCCGCCTCGCGGCGGAACGGACGGGCCATGCGCGCGCCGAGCAACGCCATGGACACGATGTCCTGCAGGTTATGATAGAAGACGCGGGCCAGCATCTCGGTCGCCTCGCCGGTCAGGTAGTACTGGCGATAGATGTCCGGGATCAGGTAGCCGGGCACGTCCTCGGTCGTCCGCTGCAGTTCGAGGACGTTGCGCTCGAGGCTGCCGAGGCTACAGGAACCCCAGCGCACCTTCCACAGGCGGCGGGCCGGGGGCAGAAGGTCCAGGTGGGGCGCACCGACAAGCGGCAACGGCATGGAGGCAAGAACGAACCGGTTATAGACCAGGGGCATGTCGAACGAGCGGCCATTGAAGGACACAATGCCCGTCGCACGTCCCAGCGCCTCTTCCACGAGGTGCAGCTGGGCACGCTCTTCGCCGGGGTGCCGCATGAAGAACTGCCGGACGACGAAGTCACCGGCCGCCCCACTGCCGGCCGGCTCGTACGCGCCGATGCCGATCATGAAGGTGTAGGTGCCCGCTCCCAACGATAAGCCGGTGGTCTCCGTATCGAGGAACGCCGCCTCGCCCGGCGCAAGGTCGAGCAGGCGCTCGTTGCGATCCAACGCTGCAAGCGCCGCCGGGTCCACCGCCAGCCACTCGGCCAGCGCCGGATGTCCGGCGAGAGGGAAACGCGCCTCGCGTACCCAGGCGGGTCCAAACGGCGTGATGACCTCTGCCCCCGGCAGGTGCGGATCGACCCCCTGCGGGGCCGCAATCGCCGGGCCGGGTGCGCGTCGCGCCGCAGCATCGGCTGCCCCCTTGCGCAGACCCAACCTGCGAAGGCGTGCCAGCCTTTCGACCCTTGCCTGGCGCTCGCTGCTTTCACCCATGGCCACCTGACCCGCCTGCCTCGAGATAGAACACCCTTTCAGTTTACCGCATCTCCCCGCGCGCTTCAAGTTGACCGCAATCCGTCATTTCTTTAAGGTTGGAAAACTACTTGACACGCATCCGTCGCTCCGCTATAATTCGAAAAATGCATGTTCCGCGTTTGTAGACACATCGTCCAGTCGTGTCCTGTGGTCGAACGTGTGTCAGCACCATCCCGACACGCGGCGAGCCATCGGCCAGATTCGCACCATTGTCCCGCGCCGCCTTAAGCAGACCGGGCGAGAAGGAGCCTCCCCGGTCCCAATCGAGGAGAGCAAGATGGAAAAACCGTGGCTGGCCTTCTACGAACCTGAAGTACCCCGCACAATCGTCTACCCTACCGTGCCGCTGCACCAGATGCTCGAGGACAGTGCGCGCAAGTACCCGAACCAGATCGCGACCAAACTGATCCTGCGCTACCTCGGCCCCCTTCGCCTGGGCGGCACGATGACTTACCAGCAACTGATGGACAACGTCAACCGGTTTGCCGCGGCCCTGCATGCGTTCGGCGTCCGAAAGGGCGACCGGGTAGCGATCATGTTGCCCAACCTGCCCCAGTTTCTCATCGCGTTCTTCGGAACGCTGAAGCTGGGTGCGATCGTCGTCAATACGAACCCGACCTATACCAGCCGCGAGATCCAGCATCAGTTCAGCGATGCCGGCGCGGAGACCGTGGTGCTGTTGAGCTCCTTCTATCCCCGGCTGAAGGAAATCCAGGCGCAGACCCAGATCAAGCGGGTCATCATCGCGGATGTTCCCGACTACGTGCCGCCGCCGCTCAATGCGCTGGTGAAGAGCAACGTCAAGAAGCACGGGTTGATGGTGGACGTGCCCCTGGTCGACGGCGTGTACAATCTCAAGGCACTGCTGGCGCAGCATCCTGAAAAGCCGCCCGCCACCAAGGTAGAGGCCGGAGACACCGCGCTCTTCCAGTACACAGGCGGGACGACGGGTGTTCCGAAGGCCGCGATGCTGTCTCACTACAACCTGGTGGCCAACACGATCCAGGTGAAGAACTGGATGCACACACTGGAGGAAGGCAATGAGCGCATCATGGGCGCCATTCCCTTCTTCCATGTGTATGGCATGACCGTGGCGATGCTGCTTTCCGTCTACCTGGGCGCCGAGCTCGACATCGTGCCCAATCCGCGGCCCATCGACGGCGTGATGATGGCGATTCAGAAAGAGCGCTCGACCATCTACCCCGGCGTGCCGACGATGTACATCGGAATCATCAACCATCCCAAGGTCAAGGAATACGACCTGACCTCGGTGAAAGCCTGCATCAGCGGCGCTGCGCCGCTGCCCATGGACGTGCAGGTGAAGTTCGGCGAGATCACCGGTGGACGGCTGGTCGAGGGATACGGGCTGACGGAGGCCGCGCCCGTGACCCACTGCAACCCCATCTACGGCGAACGCCGGACCGGCTCGATCGGGCTGCCGTTCCCCGATGTGGAGGCCAAGATCGTCGACTACGATAAGATGGTCGACAAGCCTGTCGGCGAGGACGGCGAGCTGTGGGTCAAGGGCCCCCAGGTCATGCAGGGCTACTGGGGCAGGCCGGACGAGACAGCCAAGACCGTCACCGAAGATGGCTGGCTGCGCACGGGCGACATCGCGCGGCAGGACAACGAAGGCTACTTCTACATCGTCGATCGCCTGAAGGACATCATCATCGCCTCGGGCTTCAACATCGTGCCCCGGGAGGTGGAGGAAGTGCTCTTCCTGCATCCTAAGGTGCAGGAAGCCGTGGTGGCCGGGGTACCCGACAAGTTCCGCGGCGAGACCGTGAAGGCATACGTCGTGCTGAAGGAAGGCGAAGCCTGCACCGTGGAGGAGCTCGTCCAATTCTGCAAGGAGCGGCTGGCGCCGTACAAGGTGCCGCGCCAGATCGAGTTCCGCTCGGAACTGCCCAAGACGCAGGTCGGCAAGTTCCTGCGCCGGGTGCTCGTCGAGGAAGAGCGCAAGAAAGCAGAGCAGTCCTGATATCGGACCGAGACGGAGGGCGCCGCCTTGCTGAGCGCGCCCTCGCCGCCCGACATGCATTTCCAAATGCAGTGATCTTGTAGCCGCAGAGAGCGCAGAGAACCCGGAGAGAAGAGGGGAATGGAGCCTCCGACCCTTTTGTGTGTCCTCTGTGATCTCTGCGGCAAGAGCATCAGCAGCGCCTTTGAGACTCCTGCGCCTCCCCCGCTTGGCTTGCACAGGCTAACACCGGCCGTTACAATGGGCTGATCCTGCACCCGTCCGGAGCCGTGCATTGTCAGACTCGATCGCCACCCGCTTCGCCCACCGCCGCGCTACCACACCGCTGTTGCTGCCAGCCCTCGCGCTCGCCGCGGGCGTCCTTTGCATCAGCTTCACCGGCATCTTTACGAAGTGGGCGGCCATGCCGGGACCCGTCACCGGGGCCTGGCGCATGACCGTCGCGACGGTCGTGCTCCTGCTGCCATTCCTGCGCGAAATGCGGCAGTGGTCTCCGGAGGAGCGCCGCGACGTACGCTGGGGCGTGCTGGCCGGCCTCTGGTTTGCGATCAACCTTGGCATGCTGACCTCGGCCCTGCTGCTCACCAGCGCGGCCACCGCCACCCTGCTCGACAACACCGCCCCGATCTGGGTGGGCCTCGGCGCGCTGTTCATCTACAAGGAGCGCCTGGGACGTCCGTACTGGATCGGGCTGGCCCTGGCGCTGACCGGTGCCGCCGTCGTCACCGGGTTCAACCCCTTCGCCGGCGTGCGACTGAGCGCAGGCGACGCGCTGGCCTTCGTCGGTGCAACCTTCTATGCCGGCTACCTGCTCACCGCACAGCGTGCACGGCGCACCCTGCGCAGCATCTCATTCTCCTGGCTGGTTGCCGCCGTCGCGGCAATCACGCTCTTCGTCGTGAGCGTCGCGATGGGGTATCGCCTGACCGGCTATGGGACCACATCGTTCGCATCCGTGATCGCGATGGGCATCCTGTCGCAGACCGGCGGCTGGCTGCTGATCGGCTATGCGCTCGGCCATCTCCCCGCGTCGACTGCGGTGATCGGCCTCCTGGCGCAGCCAGTCGTAACGGGCCTGCTCGCCGTGCCGCTCCTGGGCGAAGGGCTGTCCGTGCAACAGGTGCTCGGCGGTGCGCTGGCTCTCACCGGCATCTACCTCTGCCTGCGCAGCAAGGATGCGGCCGCTGCCGCGGCCACCGCCGAGGCCATCACGTGATGGACGAGACGCTGCGTGCACGCATCGCCAGCTTCCTGGCCGGCCACGCGACGATGACGCTGGCAACGACGGGCGCGGAAGGAACGCCCGCGGCCGCTGCGGTCTTCTACGCAGCCGACGACTCGCTGAACCTGGTCTTTCTATCCGAGGAGACGACCGAACACGCCCGCAACCTGCTGGCACGGCCGGAGGTCGCGGCGACCATCCAGGCCGATGGCCAGGACTGGCGCGACATCCGGGGCCTGCAGTTGCGCGGCCGCGCCGCGCCGGCGTCGACCGCCGAGCTGGCCCACGCCATGGCGGTGTATGGCCGGCGCTACGCCTTCGTGGGTGCACTGCTGGCCGGTGCGGAGGGGCCGGGCGCCCTGATCGGGCCGCTGGCCCGCGCACGCTTCTGGGTGCTGCGGCCAGATTGGTTCCGGCTGGTGGACAACACCGTTCGATTCGGCTTCAAAGAGGAATGGAGGCGGCCATGAACAGCGGACAGACCCGCCCGCCGGCCCGCCCGCCGGCCCGCCCGCCGGCCCGCCCGCCGGCCCGCCGGCCTGCACTGCCCGACACCCAGCTCTTCCTGCGGCCGGGCATCATCGAGATGAACTGGGGCAACCCCGCGCCGGCGCTGCTCCCGGTGGACAAAGTCGCGCTGGCAGCAGCTCATGCGCTGCGCGATGCAGGCCAGGCTGCGCTGGCGTACGGCGCGGAGCAGGGGCCGGGCCGGCTCCTCGAGCCGCTGGCCTCCTCACTGAGCCGGCGGGAGGGCGCAGCCATCGATCCCGAACAGCTCTTCATCACGGGAGGCATCTCCCAGGGCCTGGACCTGTTGTGCACGCTGCTGTCGCAGCGGGGCGACGCCGTGCTGGTGCAGGCGCCCGTCTATCACCTGGCGCTGCGCATCTTTGCAGATCACGGCCTGGTCTTGGCGCCGGTGGAGAGCGACGAACAGGGTCTGCGGGTCGACGCGGTGGCCGCGGCGCTGGAGCGGCTGGCAGCCGAGGGGCGGCGCCCGCGTTTCCTCTACACGGTGCCCACCTGGTGCAATCCGACCGGCGTCAGCCTCGCGGCGGAGCGGCGCGATGCCCTGGCCGCGCTTGCCGGGCAACACGAGCTGCTGATCCTGGAGGACGACGTCTACCGCGAGCTGTGGTACGACGCGCCGTCGCCGCCTCCGGTGCAGCGCCTGGCACCGGAGCACGTCATCCGCCTGGGCTCCTTCTCGAAGATCCTGGCCCCAGGACTTCGCCTGGGTTGGCTGGTTGCGCCGCCCTCTCTGGTCAGGCGCTGCGCCGGCGCCGGCTTGCTGGACAGCGGCGGCGGCGTAAGCCATTTCACGGCGCACGTCGTGGCCGGGCTGTTCGAGCTGGGGCTGCTCGACGAGCACATCGGGCTGCTGCGCGCGGCCTATCGCTCGCGACGCGATGCGCTCCTCGCCGCGCTGGAACAGCACATGCCCCAGGGATGCCGTTGGCAGGCCCCGTCCGGTGGATTCTTCGTCTGGCTGCAACTGCCGGGTCATCTCGACAGCACGGCGCTGCTGAAAGATGCCGAGGCCGCCGGCGTGTCCTACGTGCCCGGCTCCCGCTTCTTTGTAGGTCGCGGCAAGACCAGCAAGCTGCGCCTGGCGTTCAGCCTGCTCCGCGAGGACGAGCTGGCGGAAGGCGCGCGGCGGCTGGGCCGCGTGATTCGGGAGGCATGAGCAAACGTGACATCGTCTGATCCATTTCGCCGCACGTCCGATGAGGCAGCGCGGCGCGGCCATCCGTCCTACGTCTGGCGGGCCGGCCAGGAGCGCCGTCTCGCACTGGTTCGCCGCTGGGCCAACCTCGACGGGGCGCGCATCCTCTATAACGGGTGTGGCGTGGGCATGTACACTGCCCGCTTCTGCGAACACTCGCCCCGGGTCACCGGGGTGGAGATCGACCCACCTGCGGCCGCCCAGGCGGCTCAGCGAACCGCAGCGCGGATCGTCGTCGCGCGCGGAGAGGCACTGCCCTTCGCTCCCGGCAGCTTTGACGTGATCTTCTCTCACGAGGTCATCGAGCACGTCGACGACGACCGGTTGGCCGCGCAGGAGATGGTGCGTGTCCTGGCGCCGCGCGGGCGCATCGTCCTCTTCTGCCCCAACCGGCTCTACCCCTTCGAGACGCACGGCCACTACTGGCGCGGGCAGTACCATTTCGGCAACACCCCGCTCATCAACTACCTGCCCAACCCGCTCCGCAATCGCCTGGCCCCTCACGTTAGGGCCTACACCGGCCCCGGCCTGCGCAGCCTCTTCTCGGGACAGCCCATCCGCGTCGTACACCACGAAGTCATCTACCCTGGCTTCGACAACGTCGTTGCGACGCGGCCGAGGCTCGGACGCTGGCTGAAACGCGCACTCTACGCCGCGGAGCATACGCCTCTTCAGGCCCTCGGGCTGAGTCACTTTTTGGTATTGGCGCGCGAATAGCTGGGGCCGCGAAGGCCTGGCTGGCCCGG